>JBDTXW010000034.1:0-16599 GCA_040005975.1 Betaproteobacteria bacterium
GGACAGCGTGCTAGAGTTATCTTTCCCCCTTTGTCCTGCGCGCCGGCTCGACCGTGGCGCCCCCACTTCCTCAAGACGCATGAACGCCGCCGATCCCGCATCATCATTCGCCGCATCGTTTCGACCGCCTGCGCAAGCAAGACATCCGAAACTCGTCGCATGGGTGCGCGACATCGCGGCCTGCACCCATCCGGACCGCATCGTCTGGTGCGATGGGTCGCAGCAGGAATACGACGAGCTCTGTGCCGCGATGGTCGCCTCGGGCACGTTGCGCCGGCTCAACCCGACCAAGCGTCCGAACAGCTACCTCGCCTGGTCGGATCCGTCGGATGTCGCTCGCGTCGAGGATCGCACGTTCATCTGCAGCGAGCACGAAGCGGACGCGGGCCCGACGAACAACTGGATTGCGCCGGCCGACATGCGCCGCAAGATCGACGAACTGTTCGAAGGCTCGATGCGTGGGCGCACGATGTATGTCGTGCCGTTTTCGATGGGGCCGCTAGGCAGCCCGATTGCGCACATCGGCGTCCAGCTGACCGACAGCCCTTATGTCGTGGCCAGCATGCGCATCATGACGCGCATGGGTAACGTAGCGCTCGACGTGCTCGGCGCCGAGGGCGAGTTCGTGCCTTGCGTGCATTCGGTCGGCGCACCGCTGGCGTCCGGCGCGCGCGACGTGCCCTGGCCGTGCAATCCCAGCCAGAAATACATCGTCCATTTCCCCGAGACGCGCGAAATCTGGAGCTACGGCTCAGGCTACGGCGGCAATGCGCTCCTCGGCAAGAAATGTTTCGCGCTGCGCATCGCCTCGGTGATGGGCCGCGATGAAGGATGGCTGGCCGAACACATGCTGATCCTCGGTGTCACCTCGCCCGAGGGCCGCAAGACCTACGTCGCCGCGGCGTTCCCGAGCGCGTGCGGCAAGACCAACTTCGCGATGCTGATTCCGCCGCGAGGCCTCGACGGCTGGACGGTGACGACGATCGGCGACGATATCGCCTGGATCAAGCCGCATGCGGACGGCAGCTTTCACGCAATCAATCCGGAAGCGGGGTACTTCGGCGTCGCGCCCGGAACTTCGTACGAATCGAATCCGAACGCGATGGAGACATTGCGCGAGAACGTCATCTTCACCAATGTCGCGCTGACCGACGACGGCGACGTCTGGTGGGAAGGCATGACGAAGGAATCGCCCGCGCATCTTACCGACTGGCGCGGCCAGTCGTGGACCCCTGAGTGCGGGCGCAAGGCCGCGCATCCGAACGCGCGCTTCACCGTTGCGGCGACGCAGTGTCCGTCGCTCGACCCGGAGTGGGACAACCCCGCCGGCGTGCCGATATCCGCGTTCATCTTCGGCGCGCGCCGCAGCGACACCGTGCCGTTGGTCGTCGAAGCGACCAGCTGGGAAAACGGCGTGTACAAGGCGGCGACGATGGGATCGGAGACGACTGCCGCGGCAGCGGGCAAAGTCGGCGAAGTGCGCCGCGATCCGTTCGCGATGCTGCCCTTCTGCGGCTACCACATGGGCGATTATTTCGCGCACTGGCTGGCGATGGGACGTGCGGTGGCGCGGCCGCCGCGGGTGTTCAACGTCAACTGGTTCCGTACCGACGAGCAAGGCAAGTATGCGTGGCCCGGATTCGGCCAGAACATGCGCGTGCTGAAGTGGATCATCGAGCGCTGTCAGGGCAAGGCGCATGCGGTCGAAACGGAGCTCGGCTTGCAGCCTGAATACGCCGATCTCGATTGGCGTGGCCTGGAGTTCGGCCCGGAACGCTTTGCACTGGTGATGCGCTTCGATCGTGCGCGTTGGGCACGCGAACTCGATGCGCACGATGAGCTGTTCGCCAAACTGGGCGCCAAGCAGCCGCAGGCGCTGTCGGCGCAGCGGCGCGCGCTCGGCGCGCGATTTCATCACTGATCCCGGACTACACTAATTAACCGAGGAAAGGGCGCACCATGCGCCCTTTCTTTTGTCATCCGCTTGCAAGAGCCGCCCATACAGTCTACGCTGGGAACAAACCGCAATCGTTTTCTGATATCGTTTGCGGAAATCGTTTACCGTAATCGATTGCGAGCGTTGCCCGGGATGCCAAAACCTAATCCGTCGAGCCAGTTCGTGCGCGCCGACCATGGGGCTGCCGCCCCGCAGCCGCGCCGGAGAATAAGCCACGCGAAGGCCACCCCGGGACTGGCTGAAGTGGCGGGAGCCGCTAGGGTGTCCACGGCCAGCGCGTCCCGTGCGCTCACGCGCCCCGAGCTCGTGAGCGAATCGATGCGCGCGCGGGTCCTGGATGCCGTGGCGGCTCTGGGCTACGTCGCCAATCCGGCCGCGCGCTCGTTGTCGACACGCCGCCCCGACCTGGTCGGTGCAGTGCTCCGGACCCCGACCGATCCGATAGCACTCCAGATGCTGGAGGCGGCGGAAGGCGCGCTGGTCGCGCACGGCATCGGCGTGCTGCTCCGGATCGCTTGTGCGGCGGTGCCGGAGGCGGCGTGCGCCCGAGCGCTGGCAGCGCGTGGCGTCAGCGGCGTGGTCTTCATCGGCGGCGCGATCGCCCCGGAAACGACCCTCTGGAGTCCCGGCCGTGCCGTGCCGTACATCGGCTGCGGCCAGCCCCCCGGGCTGGATGGGGCGGCGGCAGCGGGTGAGACCTTCCAGCGCCGGGGGCGGGCGCTGGTGGAGCAGTATCTGATCCAGCTCGGGCACCGGCGGATCGGCGCGATCGGGCTGCGCCGGGAAGAGGGCGCCGCCCAAAAAGCGCCACGGCAGAACGCGGTGGTAATCGACCTTGAGGTCGATGACCTCGACGATGGCGACGCGGTGCGGACCGCGACTCGGCTGCTCGTGCAAAGCCAGGTCACGGCGATCGTGGCTGCGTCTGACGTCGCCGCCGCCGCGGCGCTGGGCGAGTGCCAGGCCCTAAGCCTCGCCGTACCGCACCAGATCTCCGTCGTGGGCTGGGGGGACAGCGGGTTGGCTCGCTGCCTGCATCCGATGTTGACCTCGGTGCGGATCCAAGCGCGCGCCAGCGGACGCTCGGCCGCGGAATATTTGGTCGCGGCCATGGCGGGGCGCGAATTTGTCTGGCGGGATCTGCCGCCCAAGCTGGTCATCCGCGAATCCACCGGTCCCGGGGTCGACTGAGGCCGGGTGGTGTTCCACGTGAAACAGGCGGGTGGCGGCCTTCACAGCGGCTTCCCGTGAAACATCGCTCCGCGGGCCTTTTACGGCGCTGCCGTTTAACGTATGATATGCAGTGTCGGCGGCGCACCAAGTTTCCTTTATAAAACATGAGCTTTTCGGAATATTTCGAGGTGATTGTCGTGGGCGGCGGGCACGCCGGCACCGAGGCCGCGCTGGCAGCCGCGCGCATGGGCCGGCGCACGCTGCTGCTGACGCACAGCATCGAGACATTAGGCCAGATGTCCTGCAATCCTTCGATTGGGGGGATCGGCAAGGGCCATCTGGTTAAGGAAGTCGATGCGCTCGGCGGCGCGATGGCGCTCGCCACCGACGAAGCCGGTATCCAGTTCCGTATCCTCAACGCCAGCAAAGGCCCGGCGGTGCGGGCGACCCGCGCCCAGGCCGATCGTCTGCTCTACCGGCAGGCGATACGAGCGCGGCTGGAAAACCAGCCCAATCTGACGCTGTTCCAGCAATCGGTAGACGACTTGACGCTCGAAGGCGGACGCATTGCCGGCGTCGTCACCCAGCTCGGCATCCGCTTCGACGCCCCGGCAGTGGTGTTGACCACGGGCACCTTCCTGTCTGGCTTGATCCACGTCGGGCTCGAGCACTACGAGGCCGGGCGTGCCGGCGACCCCCCGGCCAAGACGCTTGGTGCGCGCCTGCGCGAGCTCAAGCTTCCGGCCGGGCGGCTGAAGACCGGCACGCCGCCCCGAATCGACGGACGCAGCATCGATTTCACGCGCCTGGGCGTGCAGCCGGGTGACGACCCGCCGCCGGTATTCTCCTTCCTCGGCACGCGCGCGATGCACCCGCGGCAATTGCCCTGCTGGATCACGCATACCAACGCGCGCACGCACGAAATCATCCGGGGCGGGCTCGACCGCTCGCCGATGTTCACCGGCGTGATCGAGGGCGTCGGCCCGCGCTACTGCCCGTCGATCGAGGACAAGATCACCCGGTTTGCCGGGCGTGATAGCCATCAGGTTTTTCTCGAGCCCGAGGGCCTGACGACGCACGAGGTCTATCCGAACGGGATTTCGACCAGTCTACCGTTTGACGTGCAAGTCGCGCTGGTCCGCTCGATGCCGGGGCTGGAGAACGCGCACCTCCTGCGCCCCGGCTACGCGATCGAATACGATTATTTCGACCCGCGCGCTCTGAAGGCGACGCTCGAGACCAAGGCCATCCCGGGACTGTTTTTCGCCGGCCAGATCAATGGCACGACCGGTTATGAGGAGGCGGCGGCGCAGGGGCTATTGGCAGGCGTTAACGCGGCGCTGCTGGCGAGCGGGCGCGACGGCTGGTGCCCGCGCCGCGACCAGGCCTACCTGGGTGTGCTGGTCGACGACCTGATCACGCGCGGGGTCACTGAGCCCTACCGCATGTTCACCAGCCGAGCCGAGTATCGCCTGCAATTGCGCGAAGACAACGCCGACCTGCGACTGACTGAGACCGGGCGTGTGATCGGCGTCATCGACGATGCTCGGTGGGACGTCTTTTGCCGCAAGCGTGACGCGGTAGCGGCGGAGCTCGAGCGGCTCAAGTCGACCTGGGTCAATCCACGTGTCGTCGATGCGGCCACCGCGATGCGCGTGCTGGGACAACCGCTCGACCGCGACTATGCGTTGGCCGAGTTGCTGCGCCGGCCGGGGGTCGACTACGCTGGCCTGGCCGGGCTGCCGGGAGCCGGCTCGCCGGTCGCCGATATCGAGGTTGCCGCGCAGGTCGAGGTCGCGATCAAGTATGCCGGCTACATCGAACGGCAGAACGAGGAAATCGCGCGCCACGCCGGGCAGACGGGACTGCGGCTTCCAGCCGATTTCGACTATCGGACGGTGCGCGGGCTGTCTGTCGAAGTCCAGCAAAAGCTCAACGAACATCGGCCCGAGACGATCGGGCAGGCTGCCCGACTTCCAGGGATGACGCCGGCGGCAATTTCGCTCTTGCTCGTCCACCTAAAGCGCGGCTTCGGTGCACCCGCCGCACGCAAGCTTTCTGCGGTATGACGCCGGCTGAGCTGCTGGCCGACGGCGTGGCGGCGCTCGGCCTGGCTGTGCCCATCGGGTCCGACGTGCAGGCGAAGCTGCTCGCCTACCTGGCGCTGCTCGACAAATGGAATCGCACGCACAACCTGACGGCGATCCGCGAGCCCGAGCGGATGATCACGCACCATCTGCTGGATTCACTGGCGGTCCTGCCGCACCTTCCGTCGCGCGGCGGCCTGCGCGTCATCGACGTTGGCAGCGGCGGCGGGCTGCCGGGCATTCCTCTGGCAATCGTTCGCCCGGACTGGCGGCTCGCACTGCTCGACAGCAACTTCAAGAAGGCCGCATTTCTTCGCCAGGCCGTCATCGAATTGCCGTTGACCAACGTCGAAGTGGTTGCGGCGCGCGTCGAGCATTACGCGCCGGCGGTCCCGTTCGATATCGCCATTTCGAGAGCCTTCTCCGACCTCGCGGTGTTTGCCGCTGCCAGCGCGAGTCTGCTCGCGCCTGAGGGACGCCTGGTCGCGATGAAGGGCGTCTATCCACACGAGGAGCTCGGTCAGCTGCCGTCCGGAATCGGCGTCACCGCCACACCCTCGCTGCGAATCCCGGGGCTCGATGGCGATCGACATCTGGTCATCATGGAACGCGCGGCGTGACCAAGATCATCGCCGTGGCCAACCAGAAGGGCGGCGTCGGCAAGACGACGACCAGCGTCAATCTGGCGGCGAGCCTCGCCGCGATGAAGCGTCGCGTCTTGCTGGTCGACCTCGATCCCCAAGGCAACGCGACGATGGGGGCTGGCATCGATAAGCGTGCACTTACTCACACCGTGTATCAAGTCCTGCTTGGCGAAAAAAAGATTGCCGACGTCCGGCTGACGTCGCCTTCCGGCGCCTTCGACTTGGTGCCTGCCAACCGCGAGCTCGCCGGCGCCGAAGTCGAGCTGGTCGATCTGCCGGAACGCGAAATGCGGCTCAAGGACGCACTGGCCGAAGCGCTCTCGCAGATGCGGACCGCCATATCGGAAGTCGTCGGCGAATACGATTTCATCCTGTTGGACTGTCCGCCGTCCTTATCGCTGTTGACGCTCAACGGCTTGTGCGCCGCCGACAGCGTGCTGATCCCGATGCAATGCGAGTACTACGCGCTGGAAGGTCTGTCCGACCTGGTCCAGACCATTCGCAAGGTGCGCGCGCATCTGAATCCGCGGCTCGAGATCGAAGGGCTGCTTCGCACGATGTTCGACCCGCGCAACACGCTCGCGCTCAACGTGTCCGCCGACCTGCAGAAGCATTTCGGCGACAAGCTTTATCGCACGGTGATCCCGCGCAACATCCGGCTTGCCGAAGCGCCGAGCTTCGGCGTGCCCGCGCTCAATCTGGACCGGACGTCGAAGGGCGCACAGGCCTATCTCGCGCTCGCCGGCGAAATGCTTCGCCGTGACGAAGCGGCCTCGCCCGAACCGGGAGTCGTCAATGGCTAAGCTCAAGGGGCTCGGGCGCGGGCTCGACGCACTGCTGTCCGGATCGACCGAGACGCCGGGACGCGAATCGCTGCAGACGATCGCATTGGATCGCATCCGCCCGGGCAAATACCAGCCGCGCTCGCGCATGGACGAAGCCTCGCTCAACGAGCTCGCCGCATCCATCAAGGCTCAGGGCGTCATGCAGCCGATTCTGGTGCGACCGGTCGACGCCAACCGGTTCGAGATCATCGCCGGGGAGCGACGTTGGCTCGCCGCGCAGCGCGCAGGACTTGCCGACGTGCCCGCGCTGGTGCGCGATGTGCCCGACCAGGCGGCGCTGGCGCTGGCTCTGATCGAGAACATCCAGCGCGAGGACTTGAATCCTCTCGAGGAGGCGCACGGCATAAAGCGGCTGATCGAGGAATTCGGGCTGACGCACGAGGCGGCGGCGCAGGCGGTGGGGCGCTCGCGCAGCGCCGTGACCAATCTGCTTCGGCTGACGCAACTCGCGAAACCCGTGCAGGACTATCTGCTCTCGGGCCAGCTCGACATGGGACACGCGCGCGCATTGCTCGGCTTGCCGCCGGCGCAGCAAGCGGCGGCCGCGGCAAAGGTCGTCGCTCAAGGTATGTCGGTGCGCGACACCGAGCGCATGATGCAGGCCGCGCAGCACCCGGCGCCGCGCAAGACACGGCGCGCGCGGGGAAGAAGCGCCGATGCCGACCTAGCGCGACTCGAAACCGAGCTCTCCGACGTCCTTGGAACGAATGTGCGCATCGAAGCGACGCGCGACGGCGCAGGCCGGATCGTCGTTGCCTATTCGAGCCTCGATCAGCTCGACGGAATCCTGGCCAAGCTTCGCTAGCGGCGCGGCGCGAAGCCGCGGGCTGCAATCGAAAAGGCACGGGTCCAATAAAAACGGCGCCCGAAAGCGCCGTTCTCGCGAGGTGCCGTCGAGCTTCAGCCAAGCTCTTTAAGCATCGTCTGCGCATCGGAGACTTCGAATTTGCCTGGCGCCTCGATGTTCAGCTCCTTGACGACACCGTCGTCGACCAGCGCCGAAAAACGCTGGCAGCGCACACCCATGCCGCGTGCGGTGAGGTCGAGCTCGAGGCCGAGGGCCTTGGTATATACGGCGCTGCCGTCGCCCATCATGCGGACCTTTCCCGCGGTCTTCTGATCCTTCGCCCACGCACCCATGACGAACGCATCGTTGACCGACAGGCAGATGATCTCATCGACAGCCTTGGCCTTGAGCGCGCCGTAATCGGCAACGTATCCCGGCACGTGCTTCCCCGAACAGGTCGGCGTGAATGCGCCGGGCAATCCGAACAGCACGACCTTCTTGCCCCGGGTCAACGCGTCGATCTGAAACTGATTGGGGCCGACTGGACAACCCTCGGTCGCGACTTCGATGTATTCGCTCAAGGTGCCGGCAGGCAGCCGGTCGCCGACTTTGATCGTCATGGTGATCCTTCCGAAAGTGGTAGCGGGCGAGGGCAATCGCTCAGGACGCGTCAACGCAAAAGCGCATACCGGCGACAGAACGTAAATTGTACCGGAAATTGCCGCGATGCCGGCGCGCGGTCGGCACTTGTCGGCGCGTGCGCGAAAGCGTAACTTCGGCAGTCCGACCGCGACCATCCAACGAAGGAGAACGTCATGGCACAGGCGGCAAAGACGCCTGCGCGTCGCGTGAGCTTGCTGCTCGCGACGCGCAAAGGCCTGTGGCAGTTGCACGGCGATGCGACGCGCCGGACTTGGCGGATTGCTGGGCCGCAGTTCCTCGGCCACATCGTGCATCACTGCATCGCCGACCCGCGCGACGGCAAGACGATGCTCGCGGCCGCGCGCACCGGCCACCTCGGTCCGACGATCTTCCGCTCCGCCGATCGCGGACGCAGCTGGCACGAGGCCAAGCAGCCGCCGGCGTTCGGTGAAACCAGCAATCGGACGGTCGATCACACGTTCTGGTTGACGCCCGGACATGCGAGCGAGCCGGGAGTCTGGTACGCGGGCACCTCGCCGCAGGGATTGTTCCGCTCTGAAGACGGCGGCGCGAGCTGGCGGGGCGTGGCGGGATTCAACGAGCACCCGCAGCGCAAAGCCTGGTGCGGCGACGACAAGGACGGGACACCCGACGGCGCGAAGATGCACTCGATCCTGATCGATCCCCGCGATGCGCGACATATGTACATCGGCATGTCAAGCGGCGGCGTGTTCGAATCGACCGATGCCGGCGCCGACTGGCGTCCGCTCAACCGTGGCGTCAAGGCGGATTTTCTGCCGCAGCCCGATCCCGAATACGGTCACGACCCGCATTGCGTTCGCCTGCACCCGATGCTGCCCGATCGCCTGTATCAGCAGAATCACTGCGGCATCTATCGCCTCGATCGGCCGGCCGAGCGCTGGGAGGATATCGGCGCCGGCATGCCGAAAAGCGTCGGCCCGATCGGCTTTCCGATGGTCGTGCATCCACGCGAGCCCGACACGATCTGGGTGTTCCCGATGGACGGCACCAGCGTGTGGCCGCGCGTTTCGCCGGGCGGCAAGCCGGCGGCCTATCGCTCGGTGAACGGCGGCAAGACCTGGCAGCGCCAGGCGATCGGGCTGCCGAAGTCGCAGGCGTGGCTGACGGTCAAGCGCCAGGCGATGATTGCGGACGCGAGCGCCCCCGTGGGCGTGTATTTCGGCACAACCAGCGGAGAGATCTGGGGCAGCCGCGACGAAGGACGTACCTGGAAATGCCTGGCGGCCCACCTGCCAGAAGTCTATTCGGTCGAGACGATGGTGTAGGGCGGACGCCGCGCGGACGCGCGATGCCGCAACTCGCCTGACGCCGATGCGCATACTCGTTCCCGGGCCGCTGCGCTCCTACACCAACGATGCCGCGACGGTCAGCGCCGATGGCGGCACGCTCGCCGATGTCGTCGGCGACCTCGATCGTCGCTATCCCGGCATCCGCTTTCGCATCATCGACGAGCACGGACGCATCCGGGCGCACATCAAGTTTTTCGTCAACGGCATGCAGGCGAGGGACCTCGCGCCGCGGCTCGCTGGCGACGATGAAGTGATGATCGTCTGCGCGCTGTCGGGCGGTTGAAGCGCCGCACCCGACTGCAGCGAGTATTTTGTGCGCTGGCATTCGTTGACGCGGTGTCGCACAAAACCCTATAATCAAAAGGTTTGCGTCGCTTCGTGGCTACGCCGGATTCGGCACGCTCCCCATCGGGTTTTCCCGTCGGTCACATCGCGGGTTGGCAGCTCTTGGCGACCTTCGCGATTGTCGCGATCGCAGGCTGGTGGGCGGGACTGAATGGCGCGCTGTCGGCATTGCTGGGCGGGCTGGTGAATGTCACCGCGGGCGTTGTCTATGCGGTGATCGTCAGGCTCGGGGGGGTGCGGACGCCAGGGGATACGGTGCGGACGATGATCCGCGCCGAAGCAGCCAAGATTACGTTGATCGTGCTCCAGCTCTGGCTGGTGCTGACGACCTACCGGGACGTCGTTGCCGCGGCGTTGATCGCCACGTTCATCGTGACGGTCCTGGTTTCGACAGCGGCGATCGTGATGCGCGATTGATGAAACCGCAGGAATGGCGATGGCCGCAGAAACCGAACATGCCGGCGAACAGCTTGCCGGGCAGCACGACGCCGCGACGTACATCCAGCATCACCTGACGTTCTTCGCCAGACCGGTAGGCGACTCCGCCGGCGGCTTCTGGACGATCCACTACGACACGCTGATTACGTCGCTGGTCCTGGGAATTCTCGTGCTCGGCTTCATCTGGCTGGTCACTCGCAAGGCGACATCCGGCGTACCCTCCAAGACGCAGGCCTTCGTCGAGCTGACGGTCGGATTCGTCAACGACCAGGTGCGCAGCATGTTCCACCACGACTACAAGATCGTCGCGCCGATCGCGCTGACCGTCGGACTGTGGGTGCTGTTCATGAACGCGATGGACTTCCTGCCCGTGGACATCATGGCGTGGATCTACGAGCACGTCTTCGGGCACGCGATCTGGCGCGGCGTGCCGACCGCGGACGTCAATACGACGTTTGCGCTGTCGCTGTCGGTGTTCGGCCTGATGATCTTCTACAGCATCAAGAACAAGGGCCTGGGCGGCTGGCTGCATGAGCTGCTGGCCACGCCGTTCGGGCTGAAGCCGCTCTGGTTTTCCCCGATGCTGGTGTTTTTCAATCTGTTGTTCAACCTGATCGAATACATCTCCAAGCCGCTGTCGCACTCGCTGCGGCTGTTCGGCAACATGTACGCCGGCGAGATCATTTTCCTGCTGATCGCGATGCTGGCGGCGGGCGCCGCAGAGATGGCTTTCCACTGGGCGAGCGTGTTTTTCGTATTGTCGATCGGCCTCAACCTCGCCTGGTCGATCTTCCACATCCTGATCGTCGGGCTGCAGGCGTACATCTTCATGATGCTGACGGTTGCGTATCTGGCGATGGCGCACGAGCATCATTAGATTGCGTTCGCATCGATCGATCCTCACTTCTACCTACGTTCAGAAAGGGAAGCAAAAATGGACAAGCTGCAACTGGTCGCGCAGATCCAGGCGTACACGGGCATCGGCATCGGCCTGATGATCGGCCTCGGCGCGCTTGGCGCCTGCGTCGGCGTCGGAATCATGTGCTCGCGCTTTCTCGAAGGCGCCGCGCGGCAGCCGGAAATGATCCCGGCGCTGCAGGGAAAGGTGTTCCTGCTGCTCGGCCTGATCGATGCGTCGTTCATCATCGGCTTGGGCATCGCGATGCTGTTCGCGTTCGGCAACCCGCTGATTCCCGCCGGCCTTAAGTAGGCAGGCGAGCCGCAGACGGGGCAGGGGACAGTCATGACCATCAATCTGACGCTGGTGATGCAGGCGATCGCTTTCGGCCTGTTCATCTGGTTCTGTGCGAAGTACATCTGGCCGCCATTGATGCGCGCGATCGAGACGCGCCAGACGCAGATCGCCGAGGGTCTCGCCGCGGGCGAGGAAGGGCGGCACAGCCTGGCCAATGCCGAAAAGCGGATCGGCGACATGATGAGCGAGGCCAAGGTACGTGCACAGGAGATCGTCGCGCAGGGCGAAAGGCTGAAGACCGAGACGATCGAGCAGTCGAAGAGCGCGGCCCGAGCCGAGGGCGACCGGCTGCTCGCTGCGGCGAAGGCCGAAATCGAGCAGGAGGTCTACCGCGCCCGGGAGGCGTTGCGCGGCCAGGTCGCGCAGCTTGCCGTCGCCGGCGCCGAGCAGATACTCAAGCGCGAAGTCGACGCCACCGCGCACGCCGATTTACTCGCGGCGATCGAAAAGCAGCTGTAGGCGACCGACATGGCCGAGCCGATCACCGTCGCGCGACCCTACGCCGAAGCGGCGTACGCGCTGGCGCGCGCCGGCAACGCGCTGCCGGTATGGGCGGAAATGCTTCGGATCGCGACGGCGGTCGCGTCCGACGCGCAGGTGCGCGCTGCACTCGACAATCCGAAACTTGCCGCCGCGGAAAAAGAGTCGCTGTTCCTGTCGATCTGCGGCGACAAGCTCGACCCAGGCGGACGGAACTTCATCCGGGTATTGATCGAAACGGATCGCATCGGCCTGCTGCCGGAAATCCGCACGCTGTTCGATGCACTGAAGGACGAGGCCGACGGCGTCGCGCGGGCGCAGATCATCAGCGCCTTCCCGCTCGACGACGCCCAGCTGGCGGCATTGCGCAAGGGTCTGGAGCGGCGCTTCGGCAAGAGGATCGAGGCGACGGTCAGCGTCGATCGCGCGCTGATCGGCGGGGTGAAGATCGTCGTCGGCGACACGATGATCGATGCTTCGGTGCAAGGCGAATTGCAGGCAATGGCGAACCAGCTACGGGTTTAATTTCGACACTGACGCGATGCCGTCCGCGATACGCGGCGCGGCCTCGCGCGAGGAAAAAAGCATGCAGTTGAATCCATCGGAAATCAGCGAGCTGATCAAGAGCAAGATCCAGAATCTGGACACCGGCGCCGAAGTTCGTACGCAGGGGACGGTGATTTCCCTGTCCGACGGCATCAGCCGGATTCACGGCTTGAGCAACGCAATGCAGGGCGAGATGCTCGAGTTTCCGGGCAACACGTTCGGCCTCGCGCTAAATCTGGAGCGCGACTCGGTCGGCGCGGTAATCCTGGGCGACTACGAACACATATCCGAAGGCGACACCGTCAAGTGCACGGGCAGGATTCTCGAGGTCCCGATCGGACCGGAATTGATCGGCCGCGTCGTCGACGCTCTCGGCAAGCCGATCGACGGCAAGGGGCCGATCAACGCCAAGCTAAGCGACGTCATCGAGAAGGTCGCGCCGGGCGTGATGTGGCGCAAAAGCGTTTCGCAGCCGGTGCAGACCGGGCTCAAGTCGATCGACGCGATGGTGCCGATCGGCCGCGGCCAGCGCGAACTGATCATCGGCGACCGGCAGACCGGCAAGACGGCGGTCGCGATCGATACGATCATCAATCAGAAGGGCAAGGATCTGATCTGCATCTACGTCGCGATCGGCCAGAAGGCATCGTCGATCATGAACGTGGTGAAAAAGCTCGAGGAGCACGGCGCGCTGGCGTACACGATCGTCGTGGCGGCGTCGGCGTCGGAGTCGGCGGCGATGCAGTACATCGCGCCGTATTCGGGCTGCACGATGGGCGAGTACTTTCGCGATCGCGGCCAGGACGCGCTGATCATCTACGATGACCTGACCAAACAGGCTTGGGCGTACCGGCAGATTTCTCTGCTGTTGCGGCGACCGCCGGGGCGCGAGGCGTATCCGGGCGACGTGTTCTATCTGCACTCGCGACTGCTCGAACGCGGGGCGCGCGTCAGTGAAGAGTACGTCGAGAAATTCACGAAGGGATCCGTCAAGGGCAAGACCGGGTCGCTGACCGCGCTGCCGGTGATCGAGACGCAGGCCGGCGACGTCACCGCGTTCGTACCGACCAATGTAATCTCGATCACCGACGGGCAGATCTTCCTCGAGACCGACCTCTTTAACGCCGGCATCCGCCCCGCAATCAACGCCGGTATTTCAGTGTCGCGGGTCGGCGGCGCGGCGCAAACCAAGGTGATCAAGAAGCTCGGCGGCGGGGTACGACTAGCCCTCGCGCAGTACCGCGAGCTGGCAGCATTCGCGCAATTCGCGTCTGACCTGGACGAGGCGACGCGCAAGCAACTCGATCGTGGCCGCCTGGTCACCGAGCTGATGAAGCAACCGCAGTACTCGCCGCTGTCGGTCGCCGAGGAGGCGCTAACGCTGCTTGCGGTGACCAAGGGTTATTTCGACGACGTGCCGGTCGAAAAGGCGCTTGCCTTCGAGTCGAGCCTGCGCGCGTTCATGAAAAGCAAATACGCTGCGCTGATGGATAAACTCGAGTCGAGCAAGGAAATGGACGGCGACGCCGAGAAGGCGTTCGCCGCGGCGATCGAAGACTTCAAGAAGAACGGCAGCTACTAGGAAATACCCCGATGGCTGGCTCGAAAGAAATCCGCAACAAGATCAAGAGCGTGCAAAACACGCGCAAGATCACCAAGGCGATGGAGATGGTTGCGGCCTCGAAAATGAAAAAGGCGCAGGAGCGCATGCGTGCCTCACGGCCGTATGTAGCGCGCATGCTGGCGATCGCACGCCATCTGGCGCATGCCAATCCCGAGTATCGGCACGCGTTCCTGCTCAAGCGGCCCGAGGTGCGCAACGTCGGCCTGATCGTCGTCACCTCCGACAAGGGCCTGTGCGGCGGCCTCAATACCAACGCGTTGCGCCTGGCGCTGGTGAGCATCAAGGCGTGGCAGGCGAAAGGCATCGGTGTGCAGGTCACGGCGATCGGCAACAAGGGCCTGGGCTTCATGCACCGGCTCAAGGCCAATGTTGTCTCGCAGGCCATCAACCTTGGCGATCGTCCGCAGCTCGAAAAGCTGATCGGTCCGGTCAAGGTCCAGCTCGATGCCTACATCGACGGCAAGATCGACGAGCTGCACCTGGTCGCGACCCGGTTCGACAACACGATGAAGCAGACGCCGGTATCGAGCCTGGTTCTGCCGACGGCCGATCTCGGCGACGAGACCGAAAAGCGCGCCTTTCCCTGGGACTACATCTATGAGCCGGATGCGAAGACCGTGCTCGACGGACTGCTGACACGCTATATCGAGTCGGTGATCTACCAGGCGGCGAACGAGAACATCGCGTCCGAGCAGAGCGCGCGCATGGTCGCGATGAAGGCTGCGTCGGACAATGCGCTGACGATCATCGACGAGCTGCAACTCATCTACAACAAGACGCGCCAGGCGGCGATTACCAAGGAACTCTCGGAGATCGTCGCCGGCGCGGCCGCAGTTTGACGCGCCGGCGGGAAGATCGGGCGAGACTAACGTGAGCGGAGCGAACGTTATGGCGAGACCAAATCTTCAGGGCGTGGCCGCGGTCCAGCAAAGGAAGCAACATGAATGAAGGCAATATCGTTCAATGCATCGGCGCGGTGATCGACGTCGAATTTCCGCGCGACAAGCTGCCGAAGATCTACGATGCGCTGACGCTCGAGGGCAGCGAACTGACGCTCGAGGTACAGCAGCAGCTCGGCGATGGTGTGGTGCGCACGATCTGCCTCGGCTCGTCGGACGGGCTGCGCCGTGGGATGAAAATCAGCAACACGGGCGGCCCGATCATGGTGCCTGTGGGCCCGAATACGCTCGGCCGCATCATGGACGTGCTCGGCCGGCCGATCGATGAAGCCGGTCCGGTCGAGTCCGAAAAGAAGATGTCGATCCACCGCGACGCACCGACCTTCGAGGAATTGTCGCCGTCGACCGAGCTCCTGGAAACCGGTATCAAAGTGATCGACTTGGTCTGCCCGTTCGCCAAAGGTGGCAAGGTCGGCCTGTTCGGCGGCGCCGGCGTCGGCAAGACGGTCAACATGCTGGAGCTGATTCGCAACATCGCGACCGAGCATTCGGGCTATTCGGTCTTCGCCGGAGTCGGCGAGCGTACGCGCGAGGGCAACGACTTCTACCACGAGATGAAGGACTCTAACGTCCTCGACAAGGTGGCGATGGTCTACGGCCAGATGAACGAGCCGCCCGGCAACCGTCTGCGCGTCGCGCTGACCGGGCTGACGATGGCCGAATACTTTCGCGACGAGGGCCGCGACGTACTTTTTTTCGTCGACAACATCTACCGCTATACGCTGGCGGGAACCGAGGTGTCGGCGTTGCTCGGCCGCATGCCGTCAGCGGTCGGTTACCAGCCGACACTGGCTGCCGAGATGGGCGCACTGCAGGAGCGAATCACCTCGACCAAGACCGGCTCGATCACGTCGATACAGGCGGTCTACGTTCCCGCCGATGATTTGACCGACCCGTCGCCGGCCACCACGTTCGGCCACCTCGACTCGACAGTCGTGCTGTCGCGCGACATCGCGTCGCTGGGCATCTACCCCGCCGTCGATCCGCTGGACTCGACCTCGCGCCAGCTCGACCCCAACGTCGTCGGCGAGGAGCACTACACGACGGCGCGCCGAGTGCAGCAGACCTTGCAGCGCTACAAGGAGCTGCGCGACATCATCGCGATCCTGGGCATGGACGAGCTTTCGCCCGAAGACAAGCTGGCGGTGGCGCGCGCGCGAAAAATCCAGCGCTTCCTGTCGCAGCCGTTCTTCGTCGCCGAGGTGTTCACCGGCTCGCCGGGCAAGTTCGTGTCGCTGAAGGACACGATACGCGGCTTCAAGGCGATCGTCGACGGTGAATACGACAACCTGCCCGAGCAGGCCTTCTACATGATCGGCGGCATCGAGGAAGCCGTCGAAAAAGCGAAGACGCTGCAGTAGGACGCCGATGGCCAATACGATCCACGTCGATGTCGTCAGTGCCGAAGAGTCGATCTATTCGGGCGAAGCGGAGTTTGTCGTGCTGCCGGGCGTGATGGGCGAGCTCGGCGTCTATCCGAAGCACG
>JBDTXW010000035.1:0-16586 GCA_040005975.1 Betaproteobacteria bacterium
TGGGCCCGCAGGACATCCAGGGCAACACGATCGGCGGGCGGGAGAAGATCATAACTAACGCCGAGCTGTTCTTTCCGCTGCCTGGCACCAAGGCCACTAATCAGTCGGTCAGGTTGTCGGTGTTTGCAGACGCGGGTCAGATCCGCGACGTCGGTCTGCAGCCCGAGCTCGAATCATTCCGCTATTCGGTGGGCGTCGGCGTCGCGTGGAACTCCCCGGTCGGACCGCTGAAGTTGAGCTATGGCCACCCGCTGAAGAAAAAGCCCGGCGACCGGGTCCAGAATTTCCAGTTCCAGGTGGGTACGATATTCTAGACGCGGAGTGAGCGTAGAGTAGCGCTGGGCAGGGCATCCGGCACGGCTGGACGCCGCCAGACTATGCGTAGGAGAGAAAGTTGAAACATCGCATGCAGCAGTTCCTCATCTGTGCCGCCGGGGCCTTCCTCGCGGCTTCGCTCGCCGTTCCCGGGTTCGCGCAGGGTGCCGAATACAAGATCGGCTTCGTCAATAGCGAGCGCCTGTTCCGCGAAGCGGCGCCGGCCAAGCGCGCGCAGCAGAAGCTGGAGAAGGAGTTTGCCGGCCGCGATGCCGAGATCCAGAAGCTCGGCAAGCAGGTACGCGATCTGCAGGCGGCGCTCGAGAAGGACGGCGTGACGATGGCCGAGGGCGACCGCCGCGCCAAGGAGCGCGACCTTGCGAACATGAGCCGCGATTTGCAGCGCATGCAGCGCGAATTCCGCGAGGACCTCAACCTGCGGCGCAACGAGGAGCTTACCGCCGTGCAGGAGCGGGCCAACAAGGTCATCCAGCAGATCGCGATCGATGAAAAGTTCGATCTCATCATCCAGGATCCGGTTATCTACGCCAGCCCGCGCATCGACGTCACCGAACGAGTGATCAAGGCGCTCGCCGACAAGTAGTCCCGCCAAGCCGCGGCCGCCCAAGCGCATGAGCACAGGTCAAGACGCTCCGGGCATCGCGCTGAAGCTGCTGGCCGAGCCGGCCGGCGCCGAGCTCGTCGGCGACGGCAACGTGCTGATCGATCGCGTCGCCACGCTCGATGGCGCTACGTCCGGCGCAATCGCTTTTCTTGCCAACCCGAAATATCGGCACCAGCTGCAGACGACGCGTGCCAGCGCGGTCATTGTCGAGCCGCGCTTCGCGGAAGCCACCGCACTGCCGAAACTGGTGACGTCGAACCCCTATGCGGCCTATGCGCGCATTGCGGCGTTGTTCCACCCGGCGCCACCGGTCGCGCCCGGCGTGCACTCGACAGCGATCATTGCGGCGAGCGCCCGCGTCGCGGCGAGCGCGACGATCGGTCCCTGCGTCGTTATCGGCGATCGGGCAAGTGTCGGCGAACGAACCCGGATTCATGCTGGATGCGCGATCGGCGAAGATTGCAGCATCGGGGACGATGTCGTTCTTCATCCGCGGGTCGTCCTGTACGCGCGCACGGTCATCGGTGCCCGAACGCTGGTGCATAGCGGCGCCGTCCTCGGCGCCGACGGCTTCGGCATGGCCGAGGAGAACGGGAAATGGCTCAAGGTGCCTCAGCTCGGGCGTGTCGTCGTCGGCACCGACGTCGAAATCGGGGCCAACACGACGATCGACCGCGGCTCGATAGACGACACGGTCATCGAAGATGATGTCAAGCTCGACAATCAGATTCAGATCGGACACAACTGCCGGATCGGCGCACACACGGCGATTGCGGGCTGCGTCGGCATCGCCGGCAGCGTCAGGATCGGCCGCAACTGCCAGATCGGCGGTGCGGCGATGATCACCGGCCACCTGGAAATCGCCGACGGCACGGTGATCTCCGCAGCATCGGGCGTGTTCGACACGATCCATGAGCGCGGCGTCTATACCAGCGCGTTTCCGGTGTTGCCGCATCGGGAGTGGCAGTACGTGGCATCAATCATCCGGCGCCTGCGCAGCTTCGCCGAACGGATTCGCGCGCTCGAGCGCGAACGCCGTGGACAGGGGGAATAGGCATCATGCAGATGGATATCAACGAAATCATGCGGCATCTGGCGCACCGGCCGCCATTCCTGCTCGTGGATCGGGTGCTCGAATGCGTGCCGGGCCGCAGTATCAAGGCAATCAAGAACGTGACGGTCAACGAACCGTTTTTCCAGGGGCATTTTCCCGGCTACCCGGTCATGCCGGGCGTGCTGATCATCGAGGCGCTGGCCCAGGTGTCGGTGATACTGGTCTATCAGACGCTCAAGCGTATGCCGGACGACAAGTCGCTGATATTTTTCGCCGGCATCGACAACGCGCGGTTCAAGCGCCAGGTCAGGCCAGGCGATCAGCTGATGCTGGAATCGACCGAAATCCGCCTGGTGCGGGGCGTCGGCAAGTTCGCGGTGCGGGCCAGCGTCGGGGATGCACTGGTCGCGGAAGCCGAATTGCTGGCCGCGTTGCGCGATCTCTAAACGCTCGTGACCAGCGTCCATTCGACTGCGATCATCGCTGCCAGCGCGGCGCTCGCCGGCGATGTCGTCATCGGTCCGTACACGGTAGTCGGACCGGACACCGCGATCGGCGAGGGTACGAGCATCGGCGCCCACGTCGTGATCGCCCCCCGGACCCGCATTGGCCGCCACAATCGCGTGTTCCAGTTCGCGTCGGTCGGCGAAATTCCGCAGGACAGGAAATATACGGGCGACCCAACGCACACGGTGATCGGCGACGGCAACGTCATCCGGGAATTTGTAACCATCCACGCCGGCACCGCGCAGGACAAAGGCGTCACGACGATCGGCGATGGCAACTGGTTGCTCGCGTATTCGCATATCGCGCATGATTGCGTGATCGGCAACGGCACCACGTTCTCCAACAATGCCCAGCTCGCCGGGCATGTGATCATCGACGACTACGCTGTGCTCGGCGGTTTCGTGGGCGTTCATCAATTCTGCCGCGTCGGCACACACGCGATGCTCGCCGCCGGATCGATCGTCCTGCAGGACGTGCCGCCGTATGTCACCGTGTCAGGATCGCCGGCCACGCCACGCGGAACCAACAGCGAGGGTCTGCGCCGCCGCGGTTTCAGCGGCGGCGACATCAGCGCGATCAGGCGAGCCTACAAGACGCTGTACCGCCAGGGCCTCGCGCTTGAGGATGCGCGGGCGGCGATTGCCGCGGCAGCCGTCGCCGTACCCGCGTTGCGGGCGCTGAGCGCGTTTCTGGAGACGCCAGGGCGCGGGATCATCCGTTGAGCGTAGCCGCGCGCGATTTCGCTGAGGTGACGATAGGAATCGTTGCGGGCGAGGCTTCGGGCGACGCACTGGGTTCCGACCTGATCCGCGCCGTGCAGGTACGCCTGCCCCGTGCGCGCTTCGTCGGCATCGGTGGCCCGCGAATGGAAGCGGCGGGCTGCGTGCTCTGGTATGCGCATACGGAGCTGGCGTTGCGCGGCTATGCTGAGGTGATCACCCATCTGCCCGCGCTGCTTCGCATCCGCGGTGATGTCTTCCGGCGTCTTCGCGCGGCCAAGGCGCCGCTGTTCATCGGCATCGACGCGCCCGATTTCAACCTCGGGCTCGAGGCAAAGCTCAAGCGGCGGCGCATCCGGACGATTCATTACGTAAGCCCCTCGGTATGGGCCTGGCGGCGCGAGCGCATCGGCCGGATGGCGCGCTCGGTCGATCACCTGCTGGCCTTGTTTCCGTTCGAACCGCCGCTCTACGCCGACGCCGGCATCGGCGTAACCTTCGTCGGCCATCCGCTGGCGGCCGGCGCAGCGACCGCGGCGACCCGCCGCGAGGCGCGCGAGCTGCTGAAATTGGAGATGGGGGTACCCGTCTTTGCGCTTCTGCCCGGCAGCCGCATGTCGGAGCTGGAGATGCATACCGAGCTTCTGCTAAAGACCGCGGCGGCCGTGTTTGACGCCCAGCCCCAGGCGAGGTTCGTCGTGCCGCTGATAAGCCGCGACGCGCGCGAGTACTTCGAGCGCGTCCAGTACCGGCTGGAGCTGGAGTCGCTGTCGCTAAATCTTCTGTATGGCCACGCCGCCGAGGCCCTGCGCGCGGCCGACGTCGGCATCGTCGCCTCCGGCACGGCAACGCTCGAGGCGGCGATGGCGCGCTGCCCGCACCTCGTCTTTTACCGCGTGCATCCGGTCACCGCGCAGATCGTCAAGCGCAGGCTTTTGCTGCCCTTCGTCGGCCTGCCCAACATCCTGGCCGGCCGCTTTGTCGCCCCGGAGTTCCTGCAGTGGGGCGCGACGGCGGACAATCTTTCCCGGGCGGCGCTGAATCTCTACGACGACGCGGTGACGAGACGGCGCACCGAAGCGCTATTTTCGTCGCTCGCCGATGCGCTGACGGCCGACGGTGCGACAATCGCGGCGGAGGTGGTGATGACCGAATTGCGCACGGCTGGGGTGAGATGCTGATTGCCGGTGTCGATGAGGCGGGGAGAGGACCGCTCGCCGGGCCGGTGGTCGCGGCCGCGGTCATTCTCGACCCGCTGCGCAAGATCAAGGGGCTGCGCGACTCCAAGCTGCTGACGCCGGAAAGCCGCGTCGAGCTCGCCGTCATAATCCGCGATCGCGCCGTCGCATGGGCGGTCGCGCAGAGCGATGTCGGCGAGATCGACGCGCTGAACATCCTGCAGGCGACGTTGCTTGCGATGAAGCGGGCGATCGAGCAGCTCACGACAGCGCCCGAAGTCGTCTGGATCGACGGTACGCAATGTCCGCCGCTTGCCTATCCGTCGCGCGCCATTGTCGACGGCGATCGTCTGGTCGCGGCGATTGCCGCAGCCTCGATTCTCGCCAAGACGACGCGTGACGCCATGCTGGTCGAATTGGACCGCAGCTATCCGCTGTACGGATTCGCGCGGCACAAGGGCTATTCGACGCCGGAGCATTTGGCTGCGCTGGCGCTGCATGGCCCATGCGCGGCGCATCGGCGCTGGTTCGGCCCGGTCCGGCAGACCGGGTTCGCGTTCTGATGGCGAGGCCGACAGTGCCCAAGCTGCCGGCAGCGCTGCTGTTCGATGTGTTCGGCACCGTCGTCGATTGGCGCGGCAGCGTCAGCAAGGAAATCGCGCGCGTCGGTCGCTTGCACGGCGTTCGCGCCGACTGGGGCGCGTTTGCCGATGCCTGGCGCGCCGGCTATCGCCCGGCGATGGATCGCGTGCGCCGCGGTGAAGTGCCCTGGCAGCCGCTCGACAGCCTGCACCTACAGATGCTGCCCGGCCTGCTCGCTCGCTTCGGCCTTGACCTCGATTCGCGCGAGATGGCCGCGCTCAACCTCGTCTGGCACCGGCTCGCCCCCTGGGGCGATGTCCGCAAGGGGCTCATCCGCCTGAAGCGCGGCTGCCTCATCGGCACATTGTCCAACGGCAACATGGCTTTGCTGATCGAGCTGTCGAAAGCGGCGCGCCTGTCCTGGGACTGCGTCCTTTCGGCCGAACTTTTCCGCCACTACAAGCCTGACCCTGAGGTCTATCGCGGGGCCGCTGCACTGCTCGCGCTGCGCCCTGCCGAGGTGATGCTGGTCGCCGCGCACAAGGACGATCTGGCGGCGGCGCGGCGGTGCGGAATGCAGACGGCGTACGTGCAGCGCGCGCTGGAATTCGGCCCGGACACGGCGCACGGCGGCCCCGACCGGCGCAGCACGCTCAATGCCGACGATTTCGCAGACCTCGCCGATCAGCTCCGATTGTAGGCGCCACGCTTCCCGCGCGCCGAAACCCCTCGCGTGCACGGCCGATGCAGCCGTGTCGTCGCGGTCGGGGTCGAGGCCCGCGCATTGTGCTATGTTTGATGCTGCGCCGGAGCGCGATCGGCACCGGCGCGAACCCTAGTCGAACCAGGAGATCGCGCATTGATCCATTGCGTATTGCATGACCCGGACGACTCGGTCGCCGTCGTGGTCGTCGAAGGCATCAAGGCCGGACAGACGCTGACGGGGCTGATTCTCGACCAGGACCGGACGATCGACTTGCGCTGCGTGCAGGACATCCCGCTCGGACACAAGGTCGCCTTGAAAGATATGGGCGTAGGCGATACGGTGATCAAGTACGGCGTCGACATCGGCAAGGTCGTCGCGCCGATCAAGGCCGGCCAGCATGCGCACGTGCACAACATCAAGACCAAGCGCTGGTGACGAGCTCGGCGCGCGGGTGTGACACCCTTTTGCGCGGCACGCGGCGCCCGCCAGCATACCCCGTTGGCTGCGCGGATCGTGCCTTGGCCGACGCCCCGATGCAACCCTGTCGCTACGTAGGATCGCTTCCCGCAAGGAACCATTGATGCAAAAAACCTTCTGGGGATACCGCCGCGAGAACGGACGCGTGGGCATACGCAACCACGTCCTCGTGCTGCCCGTCGACGATCTGTCCAACGCCGCTGCCGAGGCGGTCGCCCACAACGTCAAGGGTGCGATGGCAATCCCGCATCCGTACGGCCGACTGCAGTTCGGCGCCGACCTCGACCTGCACTTCCGCACGTTGATCGGAGCCGGCAGCAATCCGAACGTCGCTGCGGTCGTCGTCATCGGCATCGAAGAGGGCTGGACGACGAAGCTCGCCGACGGAATCTCCGCCACCGGCAAGCCGGTCGCCGGATTCGGCATCGAGCTGCACGGCGACCACGACACGATCATGCGGGCGTCCAAGGCCGCGCGCGAGTTCATGCAGGCCGCCAGCGAAAAGCAACGCGTCGAATGCGGGCTCGACGAGCTCTGGATATCGACCAAGTGCGGCGAATCGGATACGACCTCGGGCTGCGGCGCGAATCCCACGGTCGGCGACGCGTTCGACAAGCTTTATGCGGCCGGCTGCACGCTGGTATTCGGCGAGACGACCGAGCTCACGGGCGGCGAGCAGATCGTCGCCGCGCGTTGCCGCGATGATCGTGTCCGCGCGGATTTCATGCGCGTGTTCGATCGTTATCAGGAAGTGATCAACCGGCACAAGACCACCGACCTGTCGGATTCGCAGCCGACCAAGGGCAACATCGCCGGCGGATTGACGACGATCGAGGAAAAAGCGCTGGGCAACATCCAGAAGATCGGCAGGAAGTGCATCGTCGATGGCGTGCTCGACAAGGCGGAGGCGCCGGACGGCCCAGGACTTTGGTTCATGGACAGTTCGTCGGCCGCCGCGGAAATGGTCACGCTTTGTGCGGCATCTGGCTTCGTCGTCCATTTTTTCCCGACCGGACAGGGCAATGTGATCGGCAACCCGATACTGCCGGTCATCAAGATCTGCGCCAATCCGCGCACCGTGCGGACGATGAGCGAGCACATCGACGTCGATACCTCGGCACTGCTGCAGCGCGGCATAACGATGGACCAGGCCGGGGACAAGCTGCTCGAGATGATGTTCCGTACGGCGAACGGCAGACTGACCGCCGCCGAAGCGCTGGGCCATCGCGAGTTCGTGCTGACCCGGCTATACGAAAGCGCGTGATGGCGACGTGGTCGCTGTGTCGCGTCGGCCCGGCCGGCACTATCCCGACCCATACAGGAGCGACGATGAAGAGATTGCTACCGCACGGCGGTCTGGCGCTGACCCTTTGCCTGGCCGCGTTGCTGCCGCTTTGCGCGCGCGCCGAGATGAGCGAGCTCAAGGTGGCGCAGCAATACGGCATCGGCTACCTGCCGCTGATGGTCATGGAGGAGCAGAAGCTGATCGAGAAGCATGCCAAGGCCAACGGCGTCGATGTCACCGTCAGCTGGGCCAAGTTCGCCGGTGGCAACGTGATGAACGACGCGCTGCTGTCCAACAGCCTGCAATTCGCATCCGGCGGCGTCGGACCTCTGGTCACGATCTGGTCTCGCACCCGCGGCAATCTCGATGTCAAGGCCGTGGCCGCAATCAACTCGATGCCGCTCTACCTGAACACCCGCAATCCGGCGGTCAGGACGATCAAGGACTTTACCGACAAGGACAGGATCGCGTTGCCCGCGGTCAAAGTGTCGATCCAGGCGGTCACGTTGCAGATGGCGGCCGAAAAAGCGTTCGGTGAGGGCCAGCAGAACAAGCTCGATCCGCTCACGGTCAGCATGTCGCATCCGGACGCGCAGGTGGCGTTGCTGTCCGGAGGGTCCGAGATCACCGCGCATTTCGGCTCACCGCCGTTTCAATATCAACAGTTGAAGGATCCCGCCATCCACACGGTGCTGAGCTCGTACGACGTCCTGGGCGGCCCGGCGACGTTCAACGTCGTATTCACCACCTCGAAATTCCGCAACGAGAATCCCAAGCTGTACGACGCGTTCGTCAAGGCTCTCGACGAGGCGACGGCGTTGATCAACAAGGACAAGCACTGGGCAGCCGAGTCCTATCTGCGCATGTCGAAAGACAAGGCTTCGCTCAGGGAGATCGAGGACATGCTGAACGACCCGGCGATCGTGTTCACGACGACGCCGCAGAACGTCATGAAGTACGTCGAATTCATGCTCAAGATTGGCTCGATCAAGACCAGGCCCGACTCGTGGAAGGACCTGTTCTTTCCCAACGCGCACGACCTGCCGGGAAGCTGAATGGCGATGGGCGCGGCGAACGTAGCGGCGCTCGAGGTTGCCGTCGACCTCGCGGCGATCCGCGCCGCGCACACGCGAATCCGGCCACACGTGCATCGCACGCCGGTGCTGACCAGCCGCTCGCTCGATGCGGCGGCGGAGGCAACGCTGTTCTTCAAATGCGAAAATCTGCAGAAAATCGGCGCGTTCAAGGCGCGCGGTGCGTGCAACGCCGTGTTCTCGCTCGACGCTGCCGACGCCGAGCGTGGCGTGGTCACGCATTCGTCGGGCAACCATGGCGCGGCGCTGGCGTGGGCGGCGGCACGGCGCGGGCTCCCGGCCTGGGTCGTCATGCCGGAGAACGCGGCACAGGTCAAGAAGGCCGCGGTGCAGGGCCTGGGCGCGACGGTGCGATTCTGTGCGCCGACACTCGAATCGCGCGACGCCACCTGCGCCGCAGTGCAGGCCGAGACCGGCGCAGTGCTGGTCCATCCGTATGACGACTGGCGCGTGATCGCCGGGCAGGGCACCGCGGCGCTGGAACTTCTCGACCAAATCCCCGATCTCGATGCAGTCATCACGCCGGTCGGCGGCGGCGGACTGCTCTCCGGAACCGCGATCGCCGTGCGCGGTATCAAGCCATCGATTAACGTCTACGGCGCGGAGCCCGCCGGCGCCGACGACGCCTGGCAGTCGCTGCGAAGCGGCCGCATCGTTCCTCAGACCGATCCGCGCACGATCGCCGACGGCCTGCGCTCGTCGCTCGGCGTGAAGACCTTTGCGGTGCTGTCGACCTTGGTCGATTCCATCGGCACGACGTCGGAAGAAGCGATCGTGCGGGCGATGCGGCTGACCTGGGACAAGCTCAAGCTGATCATCGAGCCGTCGTCGGCGGTGCCGCTGGCCGCACTGCTCGAGCACAAGCTGCCGGTCGCGGGACGACGCGTCGGCATCGTTTTGAGCGGTGGCAACGTCGATCTGGACCGGCTTCCCTGGCAGATTTGACACGAATGCCACGCGAGGGCGGCGCCGACGGCCATCGATTCGCTACCGTCCGCTCCCGGAGGAAAAACCATGCCTGAGACCCAGGCGCCGCTGCTCGACGTGCGCGGCGTGACGCTGCAGTACAAGACCAGCGAGCACCGCATCACGGCGACCTATCGGGTCGATTTCCAGGTGTTCCGATCCGACCGCTTCATCCTGCTCGGACCGTCGGGTTGCGGCAAGTCGACCTTGCTCAAGGCGGTAGGCGGATACATGAATCCGGTGGAAGGCGATATCCGGCTCAAAGGCGTACCGGTGACCCGACCCGGGCCGGACCGCATGATGGTCTTCCAGGAGTTCGACCAACTGCTGCCGTGGAAGACGGTCAAGGAAAACGTGCTGTTCGCGCTGGTGTCGAGCGGCAAGCTCTCCGGCAGGCTGGCCGAGGAAAAAGCGCTCGAATATATCCACAAGGTGAATCTGACGAAGTTTGCCGACAGCTTCCCGCACACGCTATCCGGCGGCATGAAGCAGCGCGTCGCGATAGCGCGCGGCATGGCGATGGAGCCCGACGTGCTGCTGATGGACGAGCCGTTCGCCGCGCTCGATGCGCTGACGCGGCGCAAGATGCAGGACGAGCTGCTGCAGCTGTGGGACGACACCCGCTTTACCGTCCTGTTCGTCACCCATTCGATCCCCGAGGCCATCACCATCGGCAGCCGGATCCTGCTCATGTCGCCGCATCCCGGGCAGGTCAGGGCAGAGCTCAACAGCCTGCCCAGGGGCACGATGCACGGCGAAGCGGGCCGGGCGCTGGAGCGAAGGATCCATGAAATGCTCTTCGCCGAGATCATTGAGAGCGAGGATGAATTCCATGCCTGAAGCCGACATCGTGCGGCCGGATGTTCTTCGGCCAACCGTCGACGCCTCGCAGTTCGGCGTCGTGCAGCGGCCGCTGTCGATCGGTGAGCGGATCTACAACATCGGCGCAGTGCGCAAGCTCGCGATACTCATGATTCTGGCGGCCGCCTGGGAAATCTATGCACGCTGGCTGCACAACGACCTCTTGTTCCCGACTTTCAGCGCAACCTTGCAAGCCTTTGCCGAGGCGATCATCAGCGGCGGACTGCTCGGGAAGGCGTGGACCTCGATCAAGGTACTGCTGATGGGCTATGCGGCCGGCGTCGGGCTGGCGGCGGTTCTCACCACCGTCGCGATAAGTTCGCGCGTCGGGACCGACTTTCTCGAAACGCTGACCTCGATGTTCAATCCGCTGCCGGCGATCGCACTCCTGCCGCTGGCGCTGATATGGTTCGGCCTCGGCAACGGCAGCCTGGTGTTCGTGCTGATCCATTCGGTGCTGTGGGCGGTTGCGCTGAACACGCATTCCGGATTCCTGTCGGTGTCGAATACGCTGCGCATGGTCGGCCGCAACTATGGCCTGCGCGGACTGTCGTACGTCGGGAAGATTCTGATTCCGGCCGCATTTCCCAGCATCCTGACCGGCCTGAAGATCGGCTGGGCGTTCGCTTGGCGCACCTTGATTGCTGCCGAGCTGGTGTTCGGGGTGTCATCCGGGTCCGGCGGCTTGGGCTGGTTCATCTACGAAAACAAGAATCAGCTCGAGATCGCCAATGTCTTCGCCGGGTTGTTTACGGTGATCATGATTGGCCTCCTGGTCGAAAACGTCATTTTTCGCACGATCGAGCAGCGCACGGTGCGCAGATGGGGGATGCAGAATTGAGCTGGAGCGCCAAGCCGGTACAGCAAACGCAATCGTCGCGGGCCGACTATCCGCGGTTTCACCTGGCCTTCCCGGTGACCGACCTCACGGCAGCACGCCGCTTCTACGGCGGAGTGCTCGGCTGCGCCGAGGGACGCAGCGCACAGGAGTGGGTCGACTTCGATTTCTTCGGCCACCAGATCGTCGCGCACCGCGTCAGTACCGCCGAAATGAACCTTGCGACCAGCCTGGTCGATGGCGATCACGTGCCGGTCAGGCATTTCGGCGTCATCCTGGAGGTCGAGGAATGGAACAGCCTTGCCGACCGTCTGGAGGCGGCGGGAACGCGCTTCATCATCGAGCCGCACGTCAGATTCAAGGGGCAGCCGGGGGAGCAGTCGACGATGTTCCTGCTTGACCCGTTCGGCAACGCGCTGGAGTTCAAGGCCTTCGAGAATATCGACCAGCTGTTTGCTTCGCAGTGAGCCAAGCGGCGTGCGCATCGTCATCAGCGAATTCATCACGAATGGCTAGGCTGGCGCTGGACGCGCTGCGCGAGCTCGCTGAGCGCGCGTTGCGCCGCGCCGGAGCGAGCGCGGCGATGGCCGCGGTCACCGCGCAGGCGCTGGCCGAAGCCGACGCGCAGGGCTTGGGCTCGCATGGCGTCGCGCGGGTGCCGCAGTACGCCGCCCATCTGAGAAACGGCCGCGCGGTCGGCGACGCCGTAGCCAAGGTCGTGAAGTCGCGTGGCGGCGCCGCGCTGGTCGACGCGGCGGGTGGCCTCGCGTTTCCCGCCTGCGCGCTCGCCGTCGATGAGGCGATTCGTCGGGCGCGCGAATTCGGCGTGAGTTTCGTCGCGGTCACCAACAGCCATCATTTCGGCGTTGCCGCTTACCACCTGGCGCCCATCGCGGCGGCGTCCATGGTCGGCCTCGCGCTGGGCAATTCGCCGGCCGCGATGGCTGTGCCGGGCGGCAGGCACCCGGTACTCGGGACCAATCCGATCGCCGCCGTTTTTCCGCGCCAGAATGGCGAGCCATTGACGATCGACCTGTCACTTTCGCAGGTTGCGCGTGGCAGGATCATGATCGCGGCAAAGGAAGGCCGGCCGATTCCCCAGGGTTGGGCGCTTGATGCCGAAGGCAAGCCGACGACTGACGCCCAGACTGCACTGGGCGGATCGATGCTGGCGATGGGCGGGGACAAGGGCGCGATGCTGGCGTTGGTGGTGGAATTGCTCGCCTGCGCGCTGACCGGCGCCGCGATGGGCTTCGAAGCCGATTCGTTTCTGGCCGACGACGGCAATCGGCCGCGCGTCGGACAAGCGTTCCTGGTGATCGATCCGGCCGCGCTCGCCGGCATGCCGGTCTACGTCGAACGGGTTGAAACGCTGGTCGCCGAGATGCAAAAGGATGCCGGCGTCCGCTTGCCGGGCAATCGGCGCAATGCGCTCGCCGCGGCGGCGGCGCGGGACGGCGTCGAAATCCAGTCGGAATTGCACCGGCAGCTTATCGAACTCGCCGGCTGACATGGACAGGAAGGCTGGCGCAGTCAAGTCACCTTGACGCCGAGCATCATGCCGCCGTCTTCATGCTCGAGATTGTGGCAGTGAAACAGGTAGGTCTGCTCCCCGGCGAAGGGCATCGCGAAATCGATCGCAATCCGAACGCTTTCGCCCGGCCAGACCAGCACCGTGTCCTTCCACCCCAGGTCGGTGGCGAGGCGACCGCGTTCGTCGACCTTGAGCGCCGCGACCTGCGCGGGGCTGGTCTGGCGTTCGATGACCCGGAAATGAAATCCGTGCAGGTGCATCGCATGCGGCATGCTGTTGAAATAGTTGCGGACGAGCCATGTCTCGACCGTGTCGCGCTGAACCGCGATCGGCGCGTCGCCCATCGCAAACACGCGGTCGTTGATGCGCCAGCGCGCCTTGGCGAAACCCAGGCGCAACGGGCGTTCCGCGGCCTGCACCGCGGCGATCGGCGGGATCGTCGACAGCCGCGCCGGAATGGCGGCGCGATAAGCGATCCTCTCGCGTACGCGCAATTGCAGCAGGCCGCGGGACGCGCCTTCCGGAAAGCTTTCGCCGTGGCCCATCGCGGCATGGTCGACGGCGCCCGGCGCATTGCCTGCGGCAGCCGGCGTCGGCGTAGCGTGGCTCATCGCGGCGTGGTCGTCTGTGCCGGGAACCGCAGCCATGGCCGCCTCCATGTGCATCGGGTCGAAAGCCCGCGTCTCGAGCACAACGGTGTCGCCGATCGCGGCGTCACTCAAGTCCACCAGGATGTCGATGCGCTCGGCGGAGGCGAGAAATGACTGCTCGCAGCGCCGCGGCGCCGCAAGCAGGCCGCCGTCGGTTCCGATCAGTGTGAACGGCAGCAGTTTTCCATCCGCGCTGCGCAGCGCCAGCAGATAAGTCCTTGCATTCGACGCGTTGAGCACGCGGAAGCGATAGATCCGGGTGGCGACGTCCAGATGCGGACAGACCGCGCCGTTGACGACCACCTGATTACCGAGCCAGCCATGCATGCGATCGGCGTCGGTCGCGGCGTAACCAGCGCCACGACGATCCTGCAGGACCAGCGGAATTTCGCTGCGGCCGGGATCGAGGTCGAGCGCGGCGCGCAACGCGCGCTCGTCTTCGTCCTCGACTTCGATCAGTCCGAACATGCCGCCGTAGACCTGGCCGGCGGTCAGGCCGTGCGGATGCGGGTGATACCAGTACAGCGCAGCGCGATCGCGCACGTCGAAGGCATAGGTGTAGCGCTGGCTGGTACCCACGGGCGCGGTCACGGCGCCGTCGTTTCGCGTGGCGACGGCCAGGCCGTGCCAATGTACGCTGCTCGGCTCCGCCAGCGCGTTGTCAAAGTCGACCGTCACCGATTCGCCACGCCGCAACACCAGCGTCGGATTGACGAAGCGCACACCGCGATGTTCGACCGCGATGCCTTTCTGCCACGGACCGCCGGTGCCCTCGATCGCACCCGCGCGCATAGTCAAGCGCGCGCCGTCGGGCGCGAGCCGGCCAAACAGGCCCTGCCGGCCGGGTACGAACAGCGCCGGCGAAGCGCCGTCGGCCGCACAGAAATCCGGCAGGCGTGCCCTCCCGGCCACCGCGCCGTAATCGGGGAACGCGCGCCCGGGCAGCGCCGCGCAAGCGAGCGCCCCCGCCGCCTTGAGAAAGTCCCTGCGTCGCCTGACCATATGCCACGATGCTCCGGAATACGACGGCGCGCCGTGGCGCCGTCGACGCCATTATCGTTCAATCACCGCGCCGCGCGTCCAGCGCGTATCGCAGGCCGATCCAGAGCGTGCGCGGGGCGCCGACCGCGCGGAACTGCTCGCGCACAGTATTGATGCCCAGCGCCGGCCCCAAGCTGCGGTCCGGCCCGGTAAACGCGTTGACGCCGAGCTGGCCGAAATTCTGATAGCGGCGATCAAACAGATTGCCGGCGCCGGCGAGGATCTGCAGGCCGGGTGTCACGTTGCAGCGCGCATCGACGTCGATGACAGCGTAGCCGGGGACGCGTCCGGCGAGATCGCGGTTGTTTTCATCACCGCGCGCATACTGGTTCGAAACGAAGACGGCGCTGGCGCCGAGCGCCCACTGCGCGCCGAAGTCCAGATCGGCTCGCAGCTTGAGCGAGTCGGCGGGGATGCCGGGTATGCGGTCGCCAGGACGCACGCTGATCGCCCCGGTGGCGTCGGCGGAAGAATTGTTCGGGCTCGCCGCAACGAAGGCGGAGCGAAAGCTCGCGTCGATGTGGCTGTAGCGCAGACTGATCGAGAGCCCGCCGGCGTGCGCCGTGCCGGCCAGCTCGATGCCTTGGCGGCGCGTGCGGCCGACATTCTGGAAAAAGCCGGCGTTGATCGCACCCTTGCCGCTGGCGATGAACTGGATGTCGTCGTCGAGATCGGTTCGGTAGGCCGCCGCCGTCCATTCGAGCGCCGCACCCCAGTGCCCGCGCGCGCCGGCTTCGACGGTGTGGGAAACGACTTTTCGAAGCGGCGGGTCGGCGACGAAAATGTTCGGCAGTTTGCACGGCGCCGTCGAGTCGGCGCAGGTCAGTTCCACCGGCGACGGCGCGCGCATGCCTTCGTTGTACGTCGCATACGCGGTCAGCGCGGACGCGGGCTTGAAGTTGAGGCCGAAGGCCGGCACGAAGCGCGCGAAGGCATGGCTCCCGTCCAAGCGCGGGTCGGCTCCGCTGCGATCGGCGATGCGCACGCGCGCAAGGTTGTACCGCCCCGCCAGCGACAGCGTCCACTCGTCGGCCAGCACCAGCGTGTCGGCGACAAAGGCCCCGAGGTAGCGATTGGTCGTCGCGACATCGGTTTGCGCTGCGTAATTGCCGGCTCCGACTGTCGCGCGATCGGGAGCGAATGCCGCCGCCTGCGTCTGTTGCCGGAAGCGGGTGTCTCCGGCATCGATGTTGACGCCGACGACCAGCTGGTTGCCGTGGCCGGCGACGCGGTGCGGTAGCGTCAACTGCAATCCGGCGCCCCAGCTCCTCTGATCGGTCTGCGAGCGATCGTTGGTTGCTTCGTTGGTTTGCGCGAGCCCCGTGTCCGGATCGACGAGGCCGAAGTCGTTGTTGACGTTGCTGCTGGTGTTTTCGTTGCGATAGCGGCGGACGTAGGCGTTGCCGCCCAGCAGGCTCGAATCGTCGAGAAAGCGGGTCCCCTTGACGGCTAACAGCAGCAGCCGGTTCCGGTTGATGTCGGGAAACGTATAAGCGTGCGAAGGCGTGTCCAGAAACGATACCGGCAGCGTTTGCGCGCCTTGCAGCGTATTGTCGGCAAGCGTGACCGACAGGTCGAGATCGGCGCGTTCGTGCTGGTAGCCGAGCTTGCCGAAGAACTGGCGCACGCGACTGCCGTTATGCTCGGCCCAGCCACCGTCGTCGGAGACATTGCCGGTCGCGAAATAGTCGATGCGCTCACCGGCACCGCCGTAGGTGAACGTCGCGCCGCGGCGCCGGAACGAGCCGGCCGAGACTTCGACCGATGCGCCCGGATACTGCGCGCCGCTTTTGGTGTACAGCGCCAGCGCGCCGCCGAGCGTGTTCAGGCCGAACACCGGATTCGATCCGGGAACGAGCTGCACTGTCGAAATCGCGGATCGCGGCAGGAGATCCCAGTTGACGACATCGCCGAAAGCCTCGTTGATTCGCACGCCGTCCTGGAACACCGAGATGCCCTGCGGCGTGCCCAGCAGGGGCGAGGCGGTGAAGCCACGAAAGCTCAGGTCCTGCTGGTAGGGATTGCCCTGGGCGGAACCCACGCCGACGCTGTTGGCGTTGCGGTCGAGAAAGCCGGAGATGTCCTGCATCGGTTGTTTGGCCAGGTCACGGTTGCCGAACACCTGGACGTTTGCCGGAACATCCGCAAGCGCCG
>JBDTXW010000036.1:0-16160 GCA_040005975.1 Betaproteobacteria bacterium
CCGCGGCGGCCGAGGCGCTTCACGCCCGAGCAGTACTTCAAATCACAGGCCGAGATGGCAGAAACTTTCGCGGACATGCCGGAAGCGCTGGCCAACAGCGTCGCGATCGCGCAGCGCTGCAATCTGACGATACCGCTAGGCAGGAATTACCTGCCGGCATTCCCGACGCCCGAAGGGGTGAGCATCGAGCAGCATCTGCGCGACGAGGCGACGGCTGGGCTCACCAGGCGGCTGGCCGCGCTCTATCCCGATGCGGAAGAGCGCGCGGGCCGGCAGGCCGAGTACGCGGCCAGGCTCGAGTTCGAGGTAAAGACGATCATCCAGATGGGCTATGCCGGCTACTTTCTGATCGTGGCCGACTTCATCAACTGGGCGCGCGGCAACCGCGTGCCGGTCGGACCGGGACGCGGCTCCGGCGCAGGGTCGCTCGTCGCCTACAGCCTGGGCATCACCGACCTCGACCCGCTGCGCTACACGCTGCTGTTCGAGCGCTTCCTCAATCCGGAGCGCGTCTCGATGCCCGATTTCGACATCGATTTCTGCCAGGACGGCCGCGACCGCGTCATCGATTACGTCAAGCAGAAGTACGGCGCCGAATCGGTCTCGCAGATCGCGACGTTCGGCACGATGGCAGCCAAGGCGGTGGTGCGCGACGTCGGCCGGGTCCTCGATCTCCCGTACAGCTTCTGCGATGGCATCGCCAAGCTGATTCCATTCCAACCTGGCCGCGCGGTGACCTTGAAGCGGCGCGGCCGCGATGCGCCGCCCAACGTCGTTTATGCGCGTGAGGTCGAGCCGCTGCTCAACGAGCGCGAAGCTGCCGAAGAAGAGGTGCGCGAGCTGTTGAGCCTGGCCGAACAGCTCGAGGGGCTGCCGCGCAACGTCGGCATGCACGCCGGCGGCGTGCTGATCGCGCCGGGCAAGCTCACCGATTTCTGCCCGCTGTACACGCAGCCGGGGTCGGACGCGCTGGTTTCGCAGTTCGACAAGGACGACGTCGAGCTGCTCGGTCTGGTCAAATTCGATTTCCTGGGACTGACGACGCTGACCGTCCTCGACTGGACGCTGCGTTACGTCCGGATGCTCGATCCCGCCACGACCTTGACACTCGACGGCCTGCCGCTCGACGACCCGCGCGCTTATGAGATTTTCCGCAGCGGCAATACGACGGCGGTGTTCCAGTTCGAATCGCGCGGCATGCGCGAGCTCCTGCTGCAGGCGCCGCCGAAGCGCTTCGACGACATCATCGCGCTGGTGGCGCTGTACCGTCCGGGTCCGATGGAGCTCATTCCCGACTACGTACGCCGCAAGCAGGGGGCCGAGCGTTTCGAGTACGTCGATTCCCGGCTCGAGCCGATCCTGGCGCCGACGCACGGCGTCATGGTCTATCAGGAGCAGGTGATGCAGATCGCGCAGGTCATCGGCGGCTATACGCTGGGCGCCGCCGATCTGCTGCGTCGCGCGATGGGCAAGAAGCTTCCGGATGAGATGGCCAAGCATCGTCAGGGCTTCACCGCCGGCGCGATCGACCGGGGCTTGAGCTCGTCGAAGGCGACGCAACTTTTCGACCTGATGGAAAAATTCGCCGGCTACGGCTTCAACAAGTCGCACGCAGCCGCGTACGCGCTGATCGCCTACCATACCGCGTATTTCAAGGCGCACCATGCGGCGGCGTTCATGGCGGCCAACCTGTCCGCCGTAATGGACGACACCGACAAGCTGCGGCAGTTCTACGACGATGCGGCCGGACTCGGCCTCAAGCTACTGCCGCCAGACGTCAACGCATCGAATTATCGTTTCGAGCCGGTCGACCGCGGGCACATTCGCTACGGCCTCGGAGGCATCAAGGGTACCGGCCGGACGGCGATCGAGGCGATCGTCGCGGCGCGCGCCGAGCGGCCGTTTGCCGACCTGTTCGATTTCTGCCGCCGCGTCGACAAGCGCAGCGTCAATCGCCGCGCCGTCGAGGCGCTGATCCGCGCCGGTGCCTTCGACGCCATCGACGCCCGTCGCGCCAGCCTGCTGGCTTCGGTCGGCGCCGCGCTCGAGCACGGCGAGCGCGCCGAACGTGCCGCTTCCCAGGTGTCCCTGTTCGGCGAAGAAAACGGCACGGGACCGGCGGCACCGGCCTTGATCGCCGCGCGTGAATGGTCCGAAGCCGAGCGACTGGCGCAGGAAAAAGCAAGCCTCGGCTTCTACCTGTCGGGCCATCCGTACCATGCGCATGCGGCCGAGCTGGCCCGACTGGTGCAGCAGCCGCTCGGCGCGCTCAAGCCCACGCAGACCGCGGTTCGCATCGCCGGCATCGTCGTGCAGCTGCGTATGCAGACCTCGCGTCGCGGCAAGATGGCGTTCGTCACGCTCGACGACGGCCATGACCAGCCCGAGATCGTCATTTTCAACGAAACCTTCGACGCCAATCGCCATCTGCTGCGCGAGGACACGGTACTGGTCGCCGAGGTGAAGGTGCAGCAGCGGGTCGGCGACGACGGCCAGATTCAGGGATTGCGCATCGTCGCCGACGCCGTCTACGACCTGGCGGGTGCGCGCCGGAAGTGGGCGCGCGCACTGCGTCTTTCGTGCAACGGCTCGAGCTCGGCGCAGCGCCTGTTCGATCTGATCGAGCCGTTTCGCCGCGGCCATTGCCCGGTAATGATCAATTACAGCAACCAGTCGAGCGGCGGCGACATCGAGCTCGGCAGCGACTGGCGCGTCAATCTCGACGAGCACCTCCTCTCCGGGTTGCGCGACTGGCTGGCGCCGGAAAACGTGAACGTCGTCTACTGAACCGGCCGCCGCGGCGCGCCGATCGGCCCGCCGCGGCGGGAATTTCCCACCTCCTTATGTTCGACGACATCTTCGGTCGCTACCGGGTATTTCTGCGCCTGCCCGACGTCACGCGCCTGCTCGCGACAGCCTTGATAACGCGATTGCCGATAGGCAGCCTCACGCTGGCGATGCTGATGCACGTGCGCGCGCTGACGGGATCGTTCGCGCTGGCGGGTTTGACGGTCGGCGTCGATCTCGCGGCGTCCGCGATTGCTTCCCCGGCGCTGGGCCGCATCGTCGACCGCCGCGGACCGCGCGCCGTGCTGCTCGTTACCGGCATCGTCTGCCCGCTGGCGCTGCTGTGTATCCTGGTCGCCGACCGCTTGGCGCTGTCCGTCACGGCACTGGTCGCCGCCGCCGCGATCGCAGGCGCGTTCGCGCCGCCGATCACGGTGCTGACGCGCACCGTGTGGCGCTATCGCTTCGACGACCCGGCCGACCGAAAGACCGCGTTCGCTCTCGATGCGGTACTGATCGAACTGGCGTTTACGCTGGGGCCGCTGCTCGTTGCCGTGCTGCTCGCCGTCGCCTCGCCGAAGATCGCCTTCGGCGCCGCCTGCGTGCTGGTCGCCCTTGCCGTGCCGGTGTTCGCGCTATCGCCCGCGCTCAAGTACTGGCGTCACCAGCCGGGTGTCGAACGACGGCTGCTCGGACCGCTGGCCGACGCGAGTCTGCTCGCCGTTTATGCAGTGACCTTCCTCCTGATGTTTGCGTTCGGCCTGCTGGAGATCGGCTATGCCGGCTTCGCGGCCGCCGCCGCGATGCCGGCCTTTGCCGGCGTCCTGATCGCCGTCAATTCGATCGGAAGCGGCGCCGGCGGCCTGCTCTATGGCGGCGCGCAGCTCGCGATGCCGATCGAGCGGCAGTTGCCGCGCTTGCTGTTGCTGGTGGCGGTGCCGCTGGCCGCGCATACATTGACGAGCTCGCCGTGGGTGCTTGTAGCGCTGGCGCTGATCGCCGGCCTCGGCGTCGCGCCGGCCCTGACGGCGGTGATGCTGCTGATCAGCGCCAACGCGCCATCGCGCTACGCCACCGAGGCGTTTACCTGGTCGACGACGTTTCTGGTCGGCGGCCTCGGCGTCGGCCACGCCTTGGGCGGAAGGATCGTCGAAGGCTACGGCGCGCGCACCGTATTCGCCGCTGCGGCCGGCATGACCGCGGCCGCCGCGATCAGCGCGCTTTTCGTGCGCCGGCGCAAGCGCCCACCGGTGCTTCCCGATCCGTAGCGGGGCGCATTTTCTCGTCAGTGCATAGGGTAAAGCTTACAAGCGGCAGCAAAACTTGCCGGGGCATCGTGACGGCCGCCCGCCCACGCGAGATGCGGTTCAACCGCGCTTGCACGCGGCATGCCCGCAAGCGCATCCGGCCTGTGCAGCCGAGGCGCTTCCGACGTTCTGCTCGCAATACTCGGAACAAAAGCGCTTTCCCGGTGCGACATCGCACTTGCAACCCGGGTGCGCGCACTTGGCATAGGTCATTGAACCTGCCGAACCCTGCATCTGCGCCATCGCAGCCTCCTGTAAAAAGCGCGCAAACAAGCTCGCCAGGGACTGCGCCAGCAAAAAACGTTCCGGAATGCCGGTACGGCGGAGGCGGTACTGCGCCGGGGTGCCGTGGGTGCGCGCCATTCAGCCGACGCGCTCGAGCCTGTAGACGAAATACTTGGTGTCGCCGAAAAAGGACCAGCGGAAATACTTCTCGTGGTAAAAAAGTTTGACCTTTGCATTGGCCGCGATCGCATCGTCAATGGCCTTGCGCACCGTTTCGTCGGTATCGCGCACGCTGAAGTCCCACAGCCGCGTGGCCATACCCGAGGTCGGATCCTGCTGCAGGAAGCCGAAGTCGAGCGTCCCCTCCCAGGTCTTGAACACGTAGCCCGAGCGCGACAGCTTGATGACCTGCCCGACGCGGTAGCCGTCGCTGTAATCGGCGGCGAAGGCGATCCAGGCCGCCCCGGCGACGAGGGCGAGAACAATGAGCAGAGCCAGGAGCTTTTTCATCGGCGGGTAGGTCGGAAACCCGCCCAAGTGTAGCCCGGATGCCACGGCCGAAGAAACGCGAGGCGCCGCAGCGCTACAATGACCGGCCGTTCGCCATGCCCTCGCGCCAGATGCCCACCGCCATCCCCGCCGTCATGCGCTACATCATCGCCCGCGAGCCCGGGCCGCCGGAGGTCCTTACGCTCGCGGAGACGGCGACGCCCGTTCCCAAGCCAGGTGACGTGCTGATCGAGGTGGCGTACGCGGGAGTCAATCGCCCCGACTGCATCCAGCGCGCGGGAAACTATCCGCCGCCGCCCGATGCATCGCCGATCATCGGGCTCGAGGTGGCCGGCGCCGTCGTCGCGCTGGGCGACGGCGTCACCGAATGGCGGCTCGGCGACCGGGTGTGCGCGCTGACGCCGGGAGGCGGCTACGCCGAGTACTGCGTCGCGCCGGCGGCATGCTGCCTGCCGTATCCGGAAGGCCTGTCCGCGCTCGAAGCGGCGAGCCTGCCGGAGAATTATTTCACTGTCTGGAACAACCTGATCGACCGCGTCCATCTGGCTGCCGGTGAAACCGTGCTGATCCACGGCGGCTCGGGGGGCATCGGGCTCGCGGCGATCCAGCTCGCGCATGCGATCGGAGCCCGCACGATCACGACCGTCGGCAGCGAAGACAAGGCGGCGTTCTGCAAGGCGATCGGCGCCGACCACGTGATCAACTATCGAGAGCAGGATTTCGTCGCCGAGGTCGCTGCGATCACCGGCAAGCGCGGCGTGGACGTCGTCCTCGACATCGTCGGCGGCGACTACATAGAGAAAAATCTGAAAAGCCTGGCGCTGGAAGGAAGGCTGGCGATCATCGCGTTCCTGCAGGGCAGTCGCGTGACCGTCGACTGGCGTCACATCATGATGAAGCGACTGACGGTCACCGGCTCGACCTTGCGCGCAAGTCCGGCGGCGAGGAAGGCGGCGCTGGCGAGTTCGTTACGCGAGAAAGTGTGGCCGCTGTTCGCCGCGCACAAGTTGAAGCCGGTCATTCATCGCGTCTTTCCGCTGGCCGAGGCGGCGGACGCGCATCGCCTGATGGAATCCAGCGCACATATCGGCAAGATCATGTTGGCCGTGCGGCCGTAACGTCCGGCGGGCGTCGCCTGCGTCACGACAAACGCGGACGAGGCGCGCGTTCAGTACGTTGCGCGCCCGCCCGACAGATCGAACACCGCGCCTGTCGAGAACGAGCAGTCTTCGGTGCAAAGCCAGGCGACTAGCGCGGCGATCTCTTCGACCGTCCCGAAGCGTCCCAGCGGAATCTTCGACAGCATGAAGTCGATGTGCTGCTGCGACATCTGATCGAAGATCGCCGTCTTCACCGCGGCGGGGGTTACGCAGTTGACGCGCACGCCGGTCCTGGCGAGCTCCTTGCCCAGCGACTTGGTCAGGCCGATGACGGCGGCCTTCGACGCGCTGTACGCGCTCGCGTTGGGATTGCCTTCCTTGCCGGCCACCGAGGCGATGTTGACGATGCGTCCGTAATCCTGCGCGAGCATGACCGGAACGACCGCCCGATTGCAGTGGAAGACGCCGTTCAGGTTGACTTCGATCACCTGCCGCCAGGCGTCGACCGGATATTCCCAGGTCGTCGTGTTCGGGCCGGTGATGCCGGCTGAACAGACCAGCGCGTCGATGCGGCCCAGTGCTGCGGCGGCCGACCGCGCAACGCGGGCGACGCCGTCGGCATCGGCGACATCGACCGTCCGCATATCGGTGCCCTCGCCCAGGGTGGCGGCTGCTTTTTCCAGCGCGGCCGCGTCGCGGTCCCACAGGCTGATGCGGCCGCCGCTCGCCTTGAGGCGTTGCGCAATCGCGAACCCGATGCCGGTCGCGCCGCCACTGACGACCGCGACCCGGCCGTCGAAGTCCAGTCCATTCATTGCTGCGCGCTCCACTGACCCCGGGTGTTGCGATCCGGAGGCAATCCTAGCATGCACGCGCGCCGCGTCGTGCCACGTCCCGCCAAAGGCTCGCCACTTCTTTCGACAAGCGCTCGCCCGACTCCTACATTCAAATCGGACGACCGCTGATACCGCCGGGCACGGTGCAAGCAGACAGTTGACGTGCCGAACACGATCACCGGAGTGGACGGGTGCGCCGGTGAAATGGGTTTGGCTTCATTGACTGACGAGGAGCTAGCGATGGAAGATACTCAACTGCGATCCGCTCCCTACAATCCGACGATCGAACACGCCGCGCAACAGGCGCATCAGCGGGTCGACCGCATCGCCGACAAGGCCGTATTCGGCGTCGGACGGGCGAGCGACTCGGCGCACCGCGTTGTCAACACGACCGCGGACAAAGCGGCGGCTGCGGCCGATTGGGCGAGCCAGGTGCCGGTGAAGGCCCGCCGCGCGCAGGGCGCGATGACCGAGGCGGCAGGCAATTCTATCCGGGCGCGTCCGCTCTCCGCGGTAGTGGGCGCGGTTGCAGCCGGTTACGTGCTCGGACGCATCGCCCGCTGGTAATCTGCCGGCCGGCGCAAGGCGCCGCCGGAATCGACAGCCACGTAAGAGAGGCCTTCACGCCGAAGAAACGCCTCGGCCTCGGCTTCGAAAAGCATCGCGATCGTCGCGCAGCTGCCGGCAAGTACGCACAGCGGAGCGATGACGCTGATTGACTGCCAGTGCATGACGGGCATGCCAGAACGGGCATCGATGACGTGGCAATAGCGGCGTCCGCCGACGTCGAAAAAGCGCTCGTAGTCTCCGCTGGTGGCCACCGCGCCCGCGCCGAGCTCCACGGTCGCGAGCACCGTATCCGACTGCCGCGGATGCGCGATGCCCACGCGCCAGGGTGATCCATCCTGCTGCGGACCCGCCGCGCGGACGTCGCCGCCGAGGTTGGCGAGCGCGTGCATCGCGCCGCCCTCGTGGCAGATCGTGGCCATGCGATCGGCCGCATACTCCTTGCCGATGCCGCCGAAATCGATTTCCATGCCGGGTCGCGGCAGGCGCACGCGCTGACGGCTCCATTCGACGCTCGCCCAGTCGATCAGCGAGGTTGCCGCAGCGATTTCGGCTGCGTCGGGCAGCCGTGCCGGCGAGCGGCGAAAGTCCCAGGCGCGGCGCAGCACGCCCGACGTGATGTCGAAGCGGCCTGCGCTCAGACGATGGCAGCGATCGGCGTAGCCCAGCAGCGCGAAGGTCTCGGCGTCGATCGCAACCGGCGCACCGCCGGCGGCGCGATTGATCCGCGTCGTCACGCTGTCGTCGCGATAGCGCGAGTATTTCGCCTCGATGCGACGGACATCGCCAATCGCCGCGTCGGCGAGCCTGCGCGCATCGGCCTCGTCGTCGTGCCAGATCTGCAGCTCGCAAGGCGAAGCCATCGCATAAAAGCTGAAGCGGAATAGCGGCATCGCCTAACTATGCCCGACGCGCGCTGCCGCAGTCGAATCGCCGGCGGTCAGAATGTCTTGCTGATCCCCGTCTGGATCCAGCGTGCCGACAGCGGCTCCAGGCCGGAGCTGCCGCGCCCGGCGCGCCAGCTCGCGCGCTGCCGGTAGAACTCGATTTTGAGATCGACCGTCCAGCCCTCGGGCAGCAGCTTCGCTACCGTGATTCCCGGCGTCAGCGCGCCGAACGCCGACAGGCGCGTATCCGCCGTGTACGGCTCGCCGAGCGAAAATCCCTGCGGGAACGGCGGATCGAAATAGAAATCCGCCGCCGCCTGCGTGTAATAGCGCAAGCTGGGCTTGATCGACCAACCGTCGGCCAGCGGCTGATACCACGTCGCAGCGACCGTGTGAGAGTCGCTGCCGAACGAGTCACGCACGTACCGGTACGAAAGCGACAGCGTGGCATCGGACCGGGGCAGATGCTCGTTGTAGCGCGTGAGCCACGCGAGAATGCGCCTGCGGTCCGGACGGATGTCGATCGTCTTGTACGGGTCGGAATAGTAGCCATGTCCTGACGACCAGGTCAGGTTCGACTGCACGATCGCCTCGGCCGACAGGACCTGGGTGACGCCGAGCAGCACGTCGACCGTGCGCCGGTGCTTGTCCTCGGCGAGCCCGTTGGTGCTGTCGATGCGGTCGCTCGCTACACCGACCCCGAATGCGTAGGTGCGGTTGCGATCGTCGCTCGATACGCGCGCCTCGAGCGACAGCGCGCGCGAGCGGTAGTCGCGCTCGGATGAAATGGCGGCGCCGACGCCGATTGCGGCGTGGTCGAGATACTTGGTCAGCTTGACGTCGCCGGCGGTGCGATAGTCGGTCACGCCGCCCTTGCCCGACGCGCCGGAAAGCGTGTTGTGATACAGCGGCGACGCGCCCGAGATGCTGTCATAGGCCAACGAGCCTTCCGCGGCGAGCGAATCCGAAAGCGGCTTCAGCAGATACAACGCGGGACTGTGGACGTGAATTCGGTCGCCGCCGGGCTGCCAGTCGCGATAGTCGACATATTTGAGCGCGAAAAGCCCCTGGTCCGGAGCAGTCTGCGCCAGCGCCGATGCCGGAATGACACCGGGCAGCGCCAGCGCGGCCGCGAGCAGCGCGCCGGCGGGAACCGCCGGAGTCGGCGGGCGCGGCGAGGGGATGGCCTCGTGCTCAGTTGCAGCCACAGCCACCGCCGCCGACGCCGTAGCCTCCGCTTGCCGCTTCCTTGCTCGTGTAGATGTGATCGCTGAGCCGGGTGTTCATCGGATCGGCATCGAACTGCATTTCGGGCCGGGCGAGCTGTCCCTTTTCCCACGGCTTCGGCGGCTCCATCGTCGCGCACGCAGACAGGAGCACTGCCAGCACGAGCGCGACACCGCATCGCGCCATCGGGTTGGACCGAAGCGGTGCCAATCGCATCAGCGCGCCGCGATCAGGTTCTGGATGCGCTGCTCGAGCGCGTCCTTGCGCTCGTCGTGAAAGCCCTGCTCGACTTGGACGACCTTGCCTCGCGTGTCGACAAGGTAAGAGCTCGGCATGCCTTGCACGCCGTAGGCCAGCGGCGTCGTCCCGTCGCGGTCATAGGCAATCGCGAACTGCGCCGGATAGCGCTCGAGGAAGCGCGCAGCGTCGGCAGGATTCTTGTCGACGTTGATTGCGACGATTGTCAAGCCCTTGCCGCCATAGCGTCGCTGCATGTCGTTCATCCAGGGAAACGAGCGGCGGCATGGCCCGCACCACGATGCCCAGAAGTCGACGTACACGACATGCCCGCGCAACGCGTCGAGCGCCACGGTCCCCCCGTTCGCGTCGCGCAGTGTGAATGCCGGCGCCGGATCGCCGACGCCGGTCGCGAGCGCCGCGGCGGCAATTCCCACGAGCGCTAGCGCCAGCGCCGCGCGCTGTGCCCGCAGCCGGCATCGCGACCTCATCGACGTGCGGTCATGCGCCGGCACACGGGCCTACTGGCACGTCGTGCCTGGAGCGGTGAACACCTGGCGGGTGATGGTCTTGGTTTGCGTGACGCCGTCGACCGTGTAATTGAACGTCGCGGTGTTGCCGTCGATGAACGTGAACGTAGCGTTGCCGACGACCGCGAACACCGGGCCCCCGGGCGCCCCGAGGGGCGGGAACGGCGTCGTGTTAAAAGGCGGGCCGGTCAGGCGCGCAATCTGCGTTGCGGTGTACACACCGGGAGAAGTCATGCTGGCGGTCCCGACCAGCCACATCGGCGTATGGTCGTGGTCGAACGTGAACCAGGTCGCGAAAATGAGGTTACCCTGCTGCGTCAGGTTGATGCCCCAGCCCGCTTCCAAGCCAGCGGGCGCGGCCCACCACAAGTCGGTGTAATTGGCGGTGGCGAGCGCGAGATTTGGCTGCGCGGCGAACGTGCAGACTGCCGCCGATCCCGGTCCCAATAGCTGCCGCGTAATAGACTTTGCTTGCGAAATCCCGTTTAGCGTGTAGGCGAACGTGCCGTTGTTCGCATCCGAAAAAGTGATAATCCCGGTGCCGGTTAGGCCGGACACGGTAGCACCGCCGGGAGCGCCCAGCGGAGGAAACGGGACCGCATCGAAAGCAGGTCCGGTGCCTTGGATCAACGTTCCGGTGTAGGTATTGGGCGCGCTCTTCGACGCGGTCATGACCAGCCACGTGCCCTTGCCCGTGAGGTCGTACGTAAACCATGAGGCAAAAATAAGATCCCCCTGGTGCGCAAAGTTGATCCCCCAACCCGCTTCGGCCGGGTTGAACCAGAGCCCCTGATAGTTGACGGCCGCGGCGGACATCACCGAGCCCGAGGCGCCCATGAAGTTCGTCGCCACGTTGGGGATGACCATTCCGCTTCGCGACAACGCATTGATACCGTCGGTGGGCAGCGACGCAAACGTGACCTGATCGACCAGGGCGTAGTTCAGTGTCCCGCCGTCGGTCGGCAGGAAACCGTTGGGAATCACGTAGTCCGGACTGACCAGGTTCAGTGCGGCAAATCCAGCGGTTGCTATCAGCACACGCGCGTGCGCGGTCGGGCTCGCCCTGCAGCCGTAGCCGTCGCAGCCGCCACCCGGCAGATTGTTCGAGAACATGTAGAAATTCATTACGCCAAGGTGCGTGCTGGTCAGAAAATGCCCCGCAAGCAGGTTCTCCCCATTGAAGCCCTGCGACTCGTGCAGCACGACGTACTGCACGCTGCCGTCGGCGTTCGAATAGAGCTCGTCGATCTGGAAGGTGTGGAACTCGGCGCGGGCGGCCGTCGCCACGAGCGCAAGCGCTACAATCGTGAGCCAGCGTGGCGAATGGAGCATCGTGATCTCCTGCAGCGAGTTGGAGCGACCGATCGGCGAGGCACAGCGCGGCGGCCCTTCGTGGCGGGCTAACAGCGGCGCTCCTCCGACTATTCCTGCACTGCAGCATCGGAATCGTCGCGATGGTGGGCTGTTGGCGCTGTCTCGATGAAGCGCGCGAAGCGCTCCGCCGATGGCCGCCGCATTCCGGCGTTCGCGCTCTGCCTGACACTCGCGTTCCCCGCTACCGCTGCGCAGGCGCTGATCGTGGTTAATCAGCCCTGGGTGCGACCGGCCGCGGCAGGACAGTCGACCGAAGTTTATATGAATCTCACCAGCACCGACGGCGCGACGCTGCTGGCGGCGCGCACCGACAGCGCGGCAGCGGTGACGCTGCGCCGGCCCGGAAGCAACGCGCAGAGCGCCGCTGAGCTTGCGCTTCCGGCACGGACGACCGTCGAACTTGCGCCGGGAAAATACCGGTTTTGGTTGCGCCGACTGACCCGAACCGTCAACCTGGGCGACGTCGTCGCGTTGACCTTGACGATACAAGGCGCCGATGGCGTCCGCCTGGACGTCGCCGTCCAGGCAGTGGCGCGGCTGCGTTCGCCGGCCGACGACGAGCGGCGCGCGCACCGTCACAGGCACTGAGCGCGCGCCCGAGGCGGTACCCGCTGGTGCGATCGGGCAGCGCCGCGTGTAAGCCCTCCTCCTATAAAAAAGAGCGCCGCGCCTACATCCGAAAACGCGCCCGTCCGATAGCCAGCACCAGCCTGGCACGGCAACATCAACTTGGCTCATCGACGCAAAGGAGTCCTATCGTGCATGCACGACACAAGCTTCTCGCCGTCGGCTTTACCGCAGCGTCGCTGGCGCTGCCGCTGAGCGCCCAGGCCAGGGTGGACGTCGATATCAATATCGCGCCGCCGCCGCCGCGGTACGAAGTCGTCCCGCGGCCACGCGTCGGCTTTGTTTGGGCGCCGGGCTATTGGGTGTGGGATGGACGGCACCACCGCCACGTGTGGCGCCGGGGTTACTATATTCGCGAGCGCCACGGCCAACACTGGGTGCCGCATCAGTGGGTGGACCGGAACGGCCGCTGGCACTACGCCCCGGGGCACTGGGAGCGCTGACACGCACGATTGCCGCATGTGAACCGGCGGCCCGCATCCCTGATCGCCGGCTTCGCAAGAGCGAGCCACTGCAAATTGCCGCCGGCGCTAAGTCAGGCCGGGGAGTTTTACTTCGTCGTCCGCCGGCGCACCACGTACTCCCGCCAGATGAACCACATGATGGTCAGGTCGATCGCGGCGAAAACCAGCAGCGCCACCGCGTGCGTGTGCGTGAAGCGGTAAATCGAGTAGCAGACCAGCGCACCCAGCAACGACAGTCCCACCGGGAATGCCCAGAGCTTTTCGCGCCAGAGCGAATAGACGAGGAAGATCTTCACGCAGCCGTGCGACAGGAGATAGAAGCTGGCGTAAAGCTTCGTTCCCATCGACAACTTTTCGGCCGCGTGGACGAGCGTGTTGGCCAGCCAATCGTTCGGGTCATCCTCGATTTGGGACGCGGTGATCCATAGCACCAGTTGGTTGACGGTCCGTAGCGGCACGAACAGCGCCAGCGCACCGCCGACCAGTTCTACCATGCCGTTGAGCCCTTTCAATAGCAGCGCGACCTCGAACAAGCGGTGCGTGCGAACGCTTGCGGTCGGCGAGTCCGGCGTTAGTTTCATTGTCGTTGGGGCGCGCCGACGCGCCGGAAGGCAACGGAGCGCCATCATACGTCAGGCGCTTGCGTCTCGCAGGCCGCGGCGGGCGACGGCGTGGGCGCCGACGGCCGCGCCGAGGCGGGTACGCAGCGTTACGCAGCAGCAGTCACGCCATCGCGTGCGCGCGTGCCAGCGCGACGATGCGCTCGGCGCGGCGCACGTGCGGAACGTCGACCATCCTGTCCTGGAAGCGAAAGGCGCCGTCGTATCCCTGCGCCGCCGCGAGCAGCGCTTGTGCCTCCTCGATCTCGGCCGCCGTCGGCAGAAACGCGACGTTGACCGGCCCCACCTGCGCGGGATGGATCGCCAGTTTCCCGGTGTAGCCCATCGCCGCGGCCTCGGCGCTTTCACGCTGCAATACATCGATTGCATCCAGCTCGACGACCGGCGAGTCGATGATGCCGATGCCGGCCGCGCTGCCCGCCAGGAGCGCCAGCGCGCGCACGACGCGGAACACCTCGAGCATCGCGCCGGACTGATCCTTTATCCGGCGGGCGCCGATGGCGGCGGCCAGATCTTCATTGCCGCACATGATCGCCAGCACCCGCGAATCGGCACTGCAGAGCGATTCCAGCCGCGCAATCGCGCGAGGGTGCTCGGTTACGATAGGTACGATCGCGGTCGATCCCACCGGCGTCCCGGCCTGCGCTTCCAGGACCGCGAGCTGCGCCGATACGGCCCGGATATGGGCTGCGTCGCTCACCTTGGGCAGCACATAGGCATCGGGCCTGCAGCGAAACGTCCGGGCGATATCGTCTTCCGCGAGCCCGCTGTCGATGGCGTTGATGCGGATTGCGACGGTCGGTCTGGCGCGCGTCGCGGCGGCAATCGCGGTGGCCGCGATGTCACGTGCGATCGCCTTGCGCTCGGCGGCAACCGCATCCTCGAGATCGACGATCAGCGCGTCGGCGCCCACCGTCCAGGCCTTGGCCAGTTTGCGCTCCGAATCGCCTGGCACGAACAGCCACGAGCGAAGCAGGCGATAGTCGGTCATTCGGCGCCCTCCGTCTGCGCCGAATCGAGTCGGCACGGCGACAGCATAGAGCAACGCCGCCGGCGTGAACGCGAGGGTGCTTAACTTCCGGTGAGTTGCCGCCGGATCGACGAACTCCAGTCGCGGAGCCTTGCCGTCGCGAGCGGGGAGGCGATCACGTCGTCATAGGCCCGAAACGGAACGCTGAACGGGCGCTCTACCGAAGCCGTATCGGTAACGAGGTGAACGACAATGAACCAGTTCAGCGCGCGCAGCGCTGCGCGGATCTCCGCGGAACCGTCGGCCTTGGTCATCGGCGCCCTGAGACGGCGGGGCCGAACTTGAGGACGCGTCTTGACGACGGGCCACAACGTGAGGTCGCCGATCTTGTCGTGGCGACTCATGTAGTCGCCCGACACCGCCATTATTTCGATGGTCACCGGATTCCACGTCCAATCGGCGTTGACCTTGGCGGCAAGTCGGCACGCCTGGTCCACAAGCTGCTTGGCGTCCGCGCGGTCCAGCGGCGCAACCACTCGGGCCTGCGCGAACTCCTGGAAGCGCTCGGTCAGACGGTACTCGCCAGCGGATCCGCCTTCGGATTGGAGCAATCCGCCGGTCGTCAGCGCGTGCAGCAGCGCGGCTCCGGCGGTCGCGTCAAGCCGGAAGTCCTCGCGCAACGCTTGCGCGGCCACCCGCACATTTTCGAGAGGTGTCCCGGCGACGCGGGAGAGCATGCGCTCGGCGCCACGACGAAGCGTCCATGGGTCCAGACCGAAATAGAGCTGATTCGAGAGCAATGTGCGGATCTTCATGGCTGGTTGCGATTCCTCTGTAGTTGTAGCCCTCAAATAGCTCTTATGGACCATTGCCTTTTATCCCATTGTCATTCCGCGCCGGGGGCTGCCACGTACCGTTCATGCGCTTCAGCGCTCCGCTCGTCGGATTGGAGGGGCATTTGTGCCCACGCTCAGTCCGATGCCCGCCCAAAACAGTGGTTTCGTGGAGTCTTTTTCGATCAAGCAAAAGCGATACGGTTGTAGCAAACACAACGAAGGAAACGGCATGGACAAAACGGCCCTAAGAAACCTTATCTCATTGCACAGTCGCAGCAGGGAGACCAAGCGGACGTCCGCCCGCGACTGAAAACGGTCGCTCGGTCATCGCGCTCGACTTCGGGAAAAAAAGCCCGGCCGAGGCCGGGCTTTTATCGGTGAATGCGCCGCAGGTGATTCCGGCGCTGTTTGCGTCGTCGATGCGTCAATGCGATACGGGCGCCGTATAAATCTCAAACCCTCCGGCTGTTCCCGTCTCCGAATTGCTGTCGCTCAACAACTGTGAAGTCCACAGCGGATAGCTTACGTTCGGGCCGAACGGCGCGTTCCCGGAGTAATCGCCAGGTCCGTTGGCGTTGCCGTCGTAGTTCGAGCTTGTCCGTGTTACCGGGTCCGCGCCCTCTTTGTCCGCCAATGGCGCGAACTTGCAATGCGACTGTTCGACTCGGCAACAAAAGCCCCGGGCGTCGAGGCCCCGGGGCTTTTTTGCATCGAGTTCACAAAAGAATAATCGCAGCCTATCCTCTATTCACCAGCTCACGGGTAGAAGCCGCCAAAAATGTCCGAATTGCCGAAGGTCGCCGGGCAATCCGTCCCCGGAGCCGGCTTGGCGGTCGGTTTTTTATCGGCGAGCGACTGACGCCATGCATCGATCGCCGGACAGTCAGCCGCGTTGCGCACGTCGTTCCACACCGCTGCGCCGTAGCTGCGTGTCGCAATGACGGCGTTGTAGTCGCCCAGGAACTCGGAGATGAGACTGTTGGCGCTCGAGCCGCGCGCGTCGCCGATATCGCCCCGGTTCAACGTCGACCAGCCCGTGAGGTCGCCGGTCGCATG
>JBDTXW010000037.1:0-16050 GCA_040005975.1 Betaproteobacteria bacterium
CGATCGTGACCGTCTGCTGCGGCAACAACAACCGCGGCGTGGCGATCGCCGAAGGCACGCTGTACATGGGCACGATCGACGCGAAGCTGGTCGCGCTCGACGCCAAGACCGGCAAGCTGTTGTGGGAGACGCAGATCGCCGATCCCGACAAGGGCTATTCGGAGACGATGGCGCCGGCGTATGTCGACGGCAAGGTACTGATCGGCACCAACGGCGGCGAATATGGCGTGCGCGGCTTCCTGAAGGCATTCGATGCCAAGGACGGCAAGCTCTTGTGGACGTTCTACTCGATTCCCGACAAGGGCCACGAAGGCGTGTGGGCGAAGAACGACGCGACCGGCCGCGACATGCACCGCAACATCGACGCTGAAAAGGCGGCGTTCGCCAAGGACAGCTCCTTCTACCAGACGCTCGGCGGAGGCGTGTGGATGACCCCGGCGATCGACAAGAAGACCCGCACGGTGTTCTTCCTTGCCGGAAATCCGTCGCCCGATCTGTACGGGGGCATCCGTCCGGGCGACAACCTCTACACGAACTCGATGGTCGCGATCGATCTGGACAAGGGAACCTACAAGTGGCACTTCCAGTACATCGCCCACGACGTGTGGGATCTTGACGCAGTCAGTCCGGCGATACTGACGCAGGCAAAGGATGCCAGCGGCAAGATGGTCGACGTCGTCATCCATGGCGGCAAGACCGGCCACATCTACGTGCACGAGCGCAACACCGGCAAGCTGATCCGTTTTTCGGAAGCGATGATCCCGCAAGAGAACATGTGGGTGCTGCCAACCAAGGACGGCGCTCGCATGCTTCCCGGCGCGAACGGCGGGGTCGAATGGTCGCCGATGGCGGTCAATCCGACGACGCGCATGGCCTATGCGGCGAATCTGCATCAGCCGATGACCTATCATGTCGAGGAAGTGCCGTATCCGGGCGGGAAGCTCTGGCTGGGCGGCGCATTCAAGACAATCCCGAGTGAAGAGCAATGGGGCCAACTGGTCGCCGTCAACCTCGACACCGGCAAGGTCGCATGGAAAGCGAAGACACCGCAGCCGCTGATCGGCGGCCTGCTCGCCACTGCCGGGGGGCTGGTTTTCAACGGCGAGGCAAACGGCTGGTTCAAGGCCTACGATGCCAAGACCGGTCGCGAGCTGTGGAAATTCAACTGCGGCGCCGGCGTCAACGCGCCCGCCGTCTCCTACATGGTCGGCAGCACGCAGTACGTCGCAGTGGCCGCCGGAGGCAACAATCAGATCGATGCCAAGCGCGGCAACAGCGTGTTCGTGTTTGCGCTGCCTTAGCCCGTTTTCGTCACTTTACGCGGCCACTTCGTCTGGCGAAGTGGCCGTTTTTATTTTCGGCGGACATGGGCAAATTCCCCTTCCTGATCCTGATCGCAATGTTCGGCGCGCTTCCGGCGCGAGCGCAGCTCGACGCGGCGCAGATGGCGGCCGCGCGGTCCAAGGCGCAAGTCTGTGTTGGCTGCCATGGACCCGATGGAAACTCTCAAAGCCCCGACTATCCGATCCTTGCCGGTCAGTCGTGGCGCTACATCTACATCGAGCTCAAGGACTTCAAGGAGGGGCGTCGCAGCGACCCGCAGATGTCGCCGATGGCGGCGAACCTTTCGCCTGAGGAAATGATGCTCTTCGGCCAGTTTTTTGCGTCCCAAAAGCAGGCGCCAATCAAGTTCCAGGCGGACGCCGCCAAGGTCGAGGCGGGTCGCAAGACCTCGGATGCGGTGCTCTGTCCGATGTGTCATCTTGGCGGCTTTGTCGGCCAAAATGAAATTCCGCGTGTCGCCGGTCAGTGGCCGCAGTACATCAAGAAGCAGCTCGCCGACTTCAAGGCGCGGCGGCGGACCAACGATGCCGGCAACATGACCAGCGTCGCCGCGTCGCTATCCGATGCCGACATCGAGAACCTGTCACAGTACGTCGGCAATCTGTACTAGCGCAACGCCCGGACCGGAGTCGGAACCCTGCGCCCGCGATCGGCGTATGCCGCCGACCCGCGCCGCAGCGGGCGAGGCACCCATGATGTGAAAATGCTCGTGCGTGACGTTGCCGCCATCGCCAGCGCGGAGTATCCTAGTCTCGCCGTTGCAGCGATCCGCCAGAGGTCATTCCCGCGATGGCGCCCAATCGAAGGAGGACGCTCGTGCCCGTCTCGCTGTCACTCACGGTCAACGGCAAGGCAGCAGCCGAGGACGTCGATGCGCGTACGCTGCTGGTCGATTTCATACGCAACGATCTCGGTCTGACCGGCACACATGTCGGTTGCGACACCGGCCAATGCGGCGCATGCACGGTATTGATCGACGGCAACGCGGTCAAGGCGTGCACGATTCTCGCCGCACAGGCGAATGGCTCGAAAATAACCACAATCGAAGGGCTCGCCGCAAGCGACGGCGAGTTGCACCCGATGCAGGCGGCGTTCAAGGATTGCCACGGCCTGCAGTGCGGGTTCTGCACGCCGGGCATGGTGCTTTCGGCGATCGACCTGGTGCAGCGCCATCCTGACGCCGACGAAAAGACGATTCGCGCCGAGCTCGAAGGCAATCTCTGCCGCTGCACCGGCTACCAGAACATCGTCAAGGCGGTGAAGCAGGGCGCGCAGGCGATGAGGAGATAGGCGATGGGTGCCAGCGATTTGAACAGCGTGGGGCAATCGGTTCGGCGCAAGGAAGACTATCGCTTCCTCACCGGCACCGGCCAATTCACCGACGACATCAATCCGCAACATCACACGCACGCCTATTTTCTTCGCTCGCCGCATGCCCATGCGCGCATACGCAGTATCGATACCGCAAAGGCGAAGGCCGCGCCCGGCGTCATTGCGGTTTGCACCGGGGATGACCTGACCGGCGTCAACGGACTGCCCTGTGGGTGGCTGATCACCGGCACCGACGGGCAGCCGATGAAGGAGCCGCCGCATCCGATACTGGCGCAGGGCAAGGTTCGCTATGTCGGCGATGGTGTCGCGCTGGTGGTCGCCGAAACCCCGGATCAGGCCAAGGACGCCGCGGAAATGATCGCCGTCGATTACGAGGTTTTGCCGGCGGTCGTCAACCCGGTCGACGCCTTGAAGAAAAATGCGCCGGCGATTCACGAGGGCGCACCGGGCAACAAATGCTATACGTGGGCGCTCGGCGACAAGACGGCAACCGACGCCGCGTTCGCCAGCGCCGCGCACGTGACCAAGCTGGACCTCGTCAACAACCGGCTGATCCCGAATGCAATCGAGCCGCGTGCCGCCGTCGCGAGCTACAGCCGTGCCGACGACAGCTACACGCTTTACGTCACCAGCCAGAACCCCCACGTCGAACGCTTGCTGATGACCGCATTCGTGCTCGGCCTGCCGGAGACCAAGGTGCGCGTGATTGCCCCGGACGTCGGCGGCGGTTTCGGCTCCAAAATCTATCTTTACCCGGAAGAAACCGCGCTGGTCTGGGTGTCGAAGCGGGTCAACCGTCCGATCAAATGGACCGCCGAGCGCAGCGAATCCTTTCTCTCCGACGCGCACGGCCGCGACCACGTGACGCACGCGGAGCTTGCGCTCGACAAGGACGGCAAGTTCCTGGGCATGCGGGTCCAGACGACCGCTGCGATGGGAGCCTACCTGTCGACGTTCGCATCGTGCATCCCGACGATCCTCTATGCGACCTTGCTCGCCGGGCAGTATACGACGCCGGCGATCTGGTGCGAAGTGACGGCGGTGTTCACGAACACCGCGCCGGTCGACGCCTATCGCGGCGCCGGACGGCCCGAGGCGACCTACGTCGTCGAGCGCATCGTCCACGCGGCCGCGGTCGAGATGGGCGTCGCACAGGACGAGATCCGCCGCCGCAACTTCATCCGCAAGTTCCCGTATCAGACGCCGGTCGCGCTGCTCTACGACATTGGTGACTACGATGCGTGCCTCGACGAGGCGATGAAGATCGCCGACACCAAGGGATTCGCGGCGCGCAAGGCCGAGGCGGCCGGTCGCGGGAAGCTCCGCGGCTTGGGCTATGCTTCGTACATCGAGGCCTGCGGGATCGCGCCGTCGAACATCGCCGGCGCGCTCGGCGCGCGCGCCGGCCTGTTCGAGGTCGGACAGGTACGGGTCAATCCGACAGGCGGCGTCACGGTGTTCACCGGCTCGCACAGCCACGGCCAGGGGCACGAGACGACGTTCTCGCAGATCGTCGCAAGCCGGCTCGGCATTCCGATCGAGAACGTGGAAATCGTCCACGGCGATACGGGCCGGGTTCCGTTCGGCATGGGCACCTATGGGTCGCGCTCGCTGGCCGTCGGCGGAACGGCGATTGTCAAGGCGCTCGACAAGGTGATTGCCAAGGGTCGAAAGATCGCCGCGCACCTGCTCGAGGCGGCCGAAGCCGACATCGAATTCGGCGACGGCAAGTTCAGCGTCGCCGGGACCGATCGCAGCAAGACGTTCGGCGAAGTTGCTCTGTCGGCGTATGTGCCGCACAACTACCCGCTGGACAAGCTCGAGCCGGGGCTGGACGAAACGGCGTTCTACGACCCGACCAACTTCACTTTTCCCGCCGGCACGCATATCTGCGAGGTCGAGGTCGACCCGGATACCGGCGTCGTGGAGGTTGTCAACTTCAGCGCCTGCGACGATTTCGGCAACATCATCAACCCGATGATCGTCGAAGGACAGGTCCACGGCGGCCTCGCGCAGGGCATCGGCCAGGCCCTGCTCGAGCAATGCGTCTATGACCGCGAAAGCGGGCAGCTTTTGACCGGCAGCTACATGGACTACGCGATGCCGCGCTCCGACGACCTGCCTTCATTCAACGTCGCGACCAAGGTCACGCCGTGCACGCACAATCCGCTCGGCGCCAAAGGCTGCGGCGAGGCGGGCGCGATCGGTGCGCCTGCGGCGCTGATGAACGCCGTGCACGACGCCTTATCGGCAGCCGGCGTGAAATACATCGACATGCCGGCGACGCCGCATCGCGTGTGGAATGCCTTGCAGTCGGCACAATAAACTTGAAGGAGGCACCCCGCATGTACGCCATCGAATATCAACGCGCGAAATCGGTCGCCGACGCCGCGGCCGCGCTGGCCCGGACCGGCGGCAAGGCGCTCGCTGGCGGCCAGAGCCTGGTCGGCGCGATGAAGCTGAGGCTCGCCAATCCGGGTACGGTCGTCGACCTGTCGGGCATCACCGAACTGAAAGGCATCAAAAAAGACGGGGACGCGCTCACGATCGGCGCGCTCGCGACGCACGCGGAGGTCGCGGCCTCGTCGGTCGTGCGGCAGGCAATTCCGGCACTGGCAGCGCTCGCCGAAGGCATCGGCGACCGCCAGGTGAGAAACCGGGGAACGATCGGCGGCTCGATTGCCAACAATGATCCCGCCGCCGATTACCCGGCCGCGGTGCTGGCGCTGAACGCGACCGTGCAGACCAACAAGCGCAAGATCGCCGCCGACGATTTCTTCAAAGGCATGTACGAAACCGCGCTCGCCGCCGATGAAATCATCGTCGCCGTGAGTTTTCCGGTGCCGAAGAAGGCCGCGTACGTCAAGTTTCCGAATCCGGCGTCGCGCTTCGCGCTGGTCGGCGTGTTCGTCGCGCAGACCGCCGCCGGCGTGCGCGTCGCCGTCACCGGCGCCGCGCCGCATGTCCATCGGGCGGGTGCCATCGAGGCTGCGCTGGCAAAGGCTTTTACGGCCGACGCTGCCAAAGTGGTGAAGATCTCGCCCGATCAGCTCAACAGCGACATGCATGGCTCGGCCGAATACCGCGCCCACTTGGTCTCGGTGCTCGCGGCACGGGCGGTTGCCGCCGCCGCCTAATCGGACGTCAGGCCGGCAAGGACTTTGACCTTCGCACAATAGCGAGCGCACCGGCCGACGGGTTCCTCCTCGGCTGCGGTCAGATCGCGTCCAGCGCGTCGCGCAAATCGCGGCGCAGGTCATCGATTTCCTCGATGCCGACCGAAAGCCGCACCAGCGAATCGCCGATGCCGAGTGTCGCGCGCATCGGCTCGGGGATCGAGCCGTGCGTCATCAGCGCCGGGTGCTCGATCAGGCTTTCGACGCCGCCCAGGCTCTCGGCCAGCGCGAACAGCCTGCATTTTTCGAGGAAGCGCTTGGTCCCGGCGAGATCGGTCTTAAGCACGATCGTCACCATGCCGCCGAAGGCGCGCATCTGACGCTGCGCCAGAGCGTGCTGTGGATGCGAGGCCAGGCCCGGGTAGTGAACGCGCGCGACTTCGGGCTGCTCGACGAGCCAGTGCGCGAGATCGAGCGCGTTGGCGCAATGCCGTTCCATGCGCAGCGACAGCGTTTTCAAACCGCGTAGAGCGAGAAAGCTGTCGAACGGACCGATGATGCCGCCGACGGCATTCTGCAGGTAGGCGAGGCGCTCCGCCAGCGCCTCGTGGCGCGCCTCGCCGCCGATCACGACCGCTCCCCCGATCATGTCCGAATGTCCGTTCAGATACTTGGTCGCCGAATGGACGACGACGTCGAACCCCAGCTCGAGCGGCCGCTGGATCCAGGGGCTGGCGAAGGTATTGTCTGCGACGGCGATCAGGTCGTGCTCCCGGGAAATCTTCGCGATCGCCGCCAGATCGATCAGCTTGAGCAGTGGATTGCTCGGCGTCTCGATCCAGATCATCTTGGTATCGGCGCCGAGCGCGGCGCGCAGCCGCGCCGGGTCGGCCATGTCGACGAAGCTGACGCGCAAGTTGGCCGACCGCTTGCGCACGTTTTCGAACAGGCGGTAAGTCCCGCCGTAAAGATCGTCGCTCGCGACGATGTGTGCGCCGGCGTCGAGGGCATCGACCAGCGTCGCCATGCCGGCGAGGCCGGAGGCGAAGGCGAAGCCGCGCGCGCCGCCCTCGAGGCTCGCAATGCAGGCTTCGAGCGCGGTCCGCGTCGGGTTGCCGGTGCGGGCATAGTCGTAGCCCTTATGAACGCCGGGACTGGTCTGCACATAGGTCGAGGTCGCATAAATGGGCGTCATGATCGCGCCCGTCGTGGGATCGGGCTCCTGGCCGGCGTGAATCGCGCGCGTCGCAAAGCCCGGCCGCAGGTCGTGCGCAGTCTTGCCGGCTTGGTCGTTCATGGCAGGTTTCTCCGCAGGTAAGTGAGCAAGTCGTAGCGTGTGATCAGGCCGAAGAAGCGGCCTTCGTGCATGATGATCGCGACATGATCGTGATTGAGCACGGCGAGCAGGTCGGCGAAGCTGGCGTCGGGTTCGAGCGTTTCCAGGCGCCGGGTCATCGCCGTGGCCACGGAATCGCGAAACCGCTCGGGTTCATGATGCACGCGCAGCAGCAGGTCGGACTCATCGAGTATTCCGACGACGTCGTCACCGGCGAGCACCGGCACCTGCGAAACGTCGGCGATGCGCATGCGCTGAAACGCGACAAGCAGCGTGTCGTCGGGCGCGACGGAAACGATGGCGCGATCCTCCTGGCGGCGCGATACCAGATCGCGCAGGTCGCCATGACGCGGCAACTCGAGAAATCCCTGATCGATCATCCAGAAATCGTTATACATCTTGGAAAGATATTTGCTGCCGGTATCGGGAACGAAGCTGACGACGCGCTTGGCCGTGCTCTGCTCGCGGCAATAGCGTAGCGCCGCAGCGACCAGCGTTCCGGTGGACGAGCCGCCGAGGATCAGTTCGGAGCGAAGCAGCTCGCGCGCGGTCGTGAGGCTCTCCTTGTCGGGAATCGAATACGCTTTTTTCACCGCCGACAGATCCGCGATCGGCGGGATGAAATCCTCGCCAATGCCTTCGACGACCCACGAGCCCGCGGTGCCGATCTTGCCGGTTGCGACATAATCTGCCAGCACCGAGCCGACCGGATCGGCGAGCACCATCTCGGTGTTGGGGCTTACGCGCGCAAAATAATGGGACAGGCCGGTCAGCGTGCCGCCCGATCCGACGCCGCAGACGACTGCGTCGACCCGATGCTGCATTTGCTCCCAGATTTCGGGTCCGGTCGTGCGCTGGTGCGCCATCGGGTTCGCCGGATTGCCGAATTGATTGGCGTAGAACGCCCCAGGAATGTCCGCCGCCAGGCGTGCGGCCATGTCCTGGTAATACTCGGCGTGGCCCTTGGTCACATCGGATCGCGTCATCCGGATTTCGGCACCCAGAGCCTTCAGATGCAGCACCTTTTCCGCCGACATCTTGTCTGGAATCACCAGGATCACCCGATAACCCTTGGCTCGTGCCACCAGCGCCAGGCCGAGCCCGGTGTTTCCGGCGGTCGCTTCGATCACGGTCCCGCCCGCCTGGAGCCGTCCATCCTGCTCGGCGGCGACGATCATCGCCAGCGCGATCCGGTCCTTGATCGAGCCGCCAGGATTCTGGCTCTCGAGCTTGACGAACAGACGGCAGCACCCGGTGTCCAGCCGCGTCAGCTCGACCAGCGGCGTGTTGCCGATCAGGTTCAGCACAGCCGGATCACTGCGCGTAGAGGTTGGCGGAGCGGACATCAAGATGCCTGCATTCGGGTGGAGGGTGTCCACACTAGCATCGCGCAGCAGACCGGTCGCGTCAAACTTCGGCGAGTCGCGCGATCGCGCGCCGCTGCTACACTTCGACACACGATGGCATTGAACATTCGCTCCAAGCTTCCGGCCACCGGCACGACGATCTTCACCGTGATGTCGGCCCTCGCGCAAGAATACGATGCGGTCAACCTCGGGCAGGGATTTCCCGACTACGCGATCGATCTTGCGCTGATCGATCTGGTCGACGCGGCGATGCGCGCGGGCCACAACCAATACCCATTGATGCCGGGCGTGATACGCCTGCGCGAGGCGATTGCGGCCAAGGTGGCACGGCTCTACGGCCACGACTACGACCCCGAGAGCGAAGTCACCGTTACGACCGGAGCGACGCAGGCGATATTCACCTCGATCCAGGCGCTTGCCCATCCGGGCGATGAGGTGATCGTGTTCGAGCCCGCCTACGACAGCTATGTTCCCGCGGTGCGCCTTGCCGGTGCAACCCCGGTCACGCTGCCGCTGACGTTTCCCGACTATGCGATCGACTGGCCGGCACTCGCTGCCGCGATCACGCCGCGCACGCGCATGATCGTCGTCAATTCACCCAACAATCCCGGCACCAGCGTGCTCTCATCCGACGATCTGGCCGCGCTCGCGGCATTGACGCGCGGCACCGATATCGTGATCGTCAGCGACGAGGTCTACGAGCACATGGTGTACGATGGCGCGCGCCATGAGAGCGTGGCGCGAAACGCCGAGCTCGTCGCGCGGAGCATCGTCATCGGCTCGTTCGGCAAGACGTTTCACGCCACCGGATGGAAGGTCGGATACGCACTGGCGCCGCGCGAGATCAGCGCCGAAATCCGGCGCGTGCACCAGTTCACCGTCTTCACCGTCAACAGCGCGGTCCAGCACGCACTGGCCGAGTTTCTGCGCGAGCCGACACGATACGAAACGCTGCCGGCGTTTTTCGCGGCCAAGCGCGATCTGCTGCGCAACGCGCTCGCCGCAACGCCACTCGAGCTATTGCCTTGCCGGGGCAGCTATTTTCAGCTGGCGCGCTACGCGCGGGTCAGCGACGAGCCCGCGCAGGAATTCGCGCAGCGGCTGGTGCGGGAGTTTGGCGTCGCGACGATTCCGTTGTCGGCGTTCTACCAGGACGGGACCGACCATCGGGTGATCCGGTTCTGCTTTGCCAAGCGCGAGCAGACGCTGCTGACCGCGGCCGAGCGGCTGCGGCGGCTGTAGGCGCAGGGCTTGACTTATCGAACGATCGTTCGATAGACTGTCTGCTCCTGTCTGATCGGCGCTCGTCCAGGTTTCCGCCCGGGCGGGCCCGGTTTGCCGGCTCGTCGACAATGAACCCCGCCCTTGCTGCACTGCTGCACAATCCGCTCGTCTGGCGCGGCGATCAGCTGGCACCGGCCGCCGATGCGGTTTGCAGCGGCTTTCCCGAGCTCGACCGCGAGCTGCCGGGCGGCGGTTGGCCGAAAAAGGCGCTGACCGAGTTGCTGCACGACGCGCAGGGCATCGGCGAATTGCGACTGCTGCTGCCGGCGTTCGAGCGGCTTGCGCGTTGCGGCGAGACGATCGTACTGGTCGCTCCGCCGCATATTCCCTATGCGCCTGCGTTTGTCGCCTGCGGCATCGAGCCGGCGCGGCTTTTTGTCGTCGCCGCGGCGACAGAAGGCAAGGATCGCTGGTGGGCAGCCGAGCAGGTGCTGCGCGCCGACAGCGCTGGGGCGCTGCTTTTCTGGCCAGGCAACCTTGGCGATCATTTCAGCGATCAACGTTTGCGGCGCCTGCAGCTTGCCGCGCAGGACAGCGATACGCTTGCCTTCCTGTTCGCCGGGACGGCAGGGGCAGCGCAAGCCTCCCCGTCACCGCTGCGCCTTACGTTAGCCGCGGAAAAAGGCCGCCTGCGCATCGACGTGTTCAAGCGTCGCGGCGGTGTCATGGTCCGGCCGTTGCTGCTGGACGTCTCGGCCAGGTCCACGGCGGCGGCCCGGCATCCGCCGGCGCTTGCGCTCACCGGCGGCGTATCCACAGGCATCGAGCGCCTGGCCGCAATCCGGACGGTGAGCTTCAGGCCGCGTTATCCGGTCGGCGGTCCTTCGGCGCTGATCTGGAATCGTGCGCTGGCGCGAGCCGATGAAGGCAGGAGGGGGTCGAGGCCCGATCCGCGCGAAGGGGCCTCACGCGTTCACGCGCATGAGGCCATCGTGGAGCATAGCGCCGGTCATTTCGTCAACGTGTAGGGTTTTCGTTGTCGGCATGCTCTGGACCGCGCTTCATTTTCCCGATCTTCCGCTCTCCGTCTTCGCGCGCGCCGGCACGGGTAGGGTCGCCGCGGTCGTCAGCAGCGTAAGCCATCGCCCCGATGTCGTTGCCGCCAACGACGCGGCGAAAAGGCGCGGCATCGTTGCCGGCCTGTCGATCGCAGCGGCGCTGGCGCTAGATCCGGAGATCACGATTCATCTGCGCGACGAACGCGCGGAAGCCGCCGCGCTCAAAAGCATCGCCTTATGGGCCGGGCAATGGACGTCGACGATCAGCATCGAACTACCGGCCGGCGTGCTGCTGGAGATCTCCAGTTGCCTCAATTATTTCGGCGGCTTGCACAATCTTCTCGCGCGCATCGATGCCGGCCTTGCCGAACTGGGATTTTGCGGCGCCGTCGCCACGGCGCCGACCCCGCTTGCCGCGAGCATGCTGGCGCGAGCCAGGCAGGCGATCGCGGTCGAGCACGCAGTGGATCTCGAGGCGCGCCTGATGGCGCTGCCCGTCGCGCTGCTCGATAGCGCACGCCCCGTTCTGGACACGCTGACCGGCGTCGGCGTGCGTACGATCGGCGACCTGCTGGCGCTGCCTCGTGACGGGGTGGCGCGCCGGTTCGGACAGCGGCTGCTCGATGAAATCGATCGTGCGCGCGGTGTCCAGCCCGATCCGCGTCCGCTGTTCGTGGCGCCGGAGCACTATCACGGACAGCTGGAATTGCCTTTACCGGTTGCCGAAGCCGAAGCACTCTTGTTCGCCGCCAAGCGGCTGGTCGTCGAGCTCGCCGGATTCCTGCAGGGACGCGGCGCCGGCGTCACGCGACTGCGCTGCGACCTGATTCATGAAGATGCGGCGCCGACCGCTATCGTGCTCGGCCTCGCCGCGACGCGGCGGATCGAGCACATCGTCAACGTGCTGCGCGAGCGCCTGGCGCGCGAAGAGCTGCCGGACCGGGTCGAGGCGATCCGGCTGGTCTCGGAGGAAATCGCACCCCTCCCGGGGCAGGACGGCGAGCTCTTTGCCGGAGCGAATCGCCATGGCGAGAGCAGCGCGCAGTGGATCGAACGCGTGCGCGCACGGCTGGGCGACGACGCGGTGCGGGAGCCCTGTCTGCACGCTGATCACCGCCCCGAGCATGCGTGGCGCTATCGCGGCGCTGCTCCGGCCGCAGCGGCGCGACTTCCCGCCGATGCGCCGCCGCGCCCGCTGTGGCTCTTGCCCTGGCCCCGCCCGCTCGGCGCCGACCCCGCGTCCGCCGAGCTCACCTTGCTGTCCGGGCCGGAGCGCATCGAAAGCGGCTGGTGGGATGGCGCCGAGATCGGCCGCGATTATTTCGTCGGCAGCGACGCGCAGGGAGCAAGGCTGTGGCTCTATCGCGACCGCGGCGGCGAGTGGTTCGTGCACGGCGTCTTCGCCTGATACGCGCTTCAATGGCCCGCGACGCGATCCGATATGAGTTACGCCGAACTGCACTGCATTTCCAACTTCACCTTCCTGCGCGGTGCCTCGCATCCGGAAGAGCTGGTCGCGCGCGCAAAAGAGGAGAGCTACGCGGCGCTGGCGATCACCGACGAATGCTCGCTCGCCGGTGTGGTGCGGGCGCACATCGAAGCGAAAAAGTGCGCACTGAAGCTCGTCATCGGCAGCGAGTTCCGCCTCGACGACGGCTTGCGGCTGGTGCTGCTGGCGACCGATCGGGAAAGCTACGGCAAGCTTTCGGCGCTGATCACGCATGGTCGGCGCAATGCCGTGAAGGGGAGCTACAAGTTGTCGCGCGCCGACGTTGCCGACGGCGTCGCCGGCTGCCTCGCGCTGTGGCTGCCGGGACGCATCCCCGATGCGGACGAAGTGCGCTGGCTCAAGCCGCGGTTTCCGCAGGCGCTGTGGATTGCCGTCGAGCGCCTGCTCGATGCCGACGATGCGGCGCGTTGCGCCGATCTCTGCGCGATCGCATCGACGACCGGCCTGCCGCTGACTGCCGCCGGGGACGTCCACATGCACGGCCGCGAACGCCGCGCACTGCAGGATACGCTGACCGCCATCCGCCTGAAGACTTCGGTCGCGCAAGCCGGCCACGCGCTCCATCCGAACGGCGAGCGCCATTTGCGGCCGCTCGCCACGCTCAGGCGCATCTACCCTTCGGCGTGGCTGGCGGAGACGCTGGAGATCGCCGGGCGTTGCCGGTTCTCGCTCGACGAGCTGCGCTATGAATATCCGGAAGAGATCGTCCCCGCGGGCGAAACGCCGGCCGCCTATCTGCGCAGGCTGACCGAAGAAGGTTTTGTCCGACGTTTTCCCTGTGCCGGCACGCCGCCGGAGAATCGCGCGAAAGTCCGTGGGCTGATCGAGCGGGAGCTTGCGCTGATCAGCGAGAAGCATTACGAAGCGTTCTTCCTTACCGTTTACGACATCGTCAAATTTGCGCGCGAGCACGGCATCCTCTGTCAGGGGCGCGGCTCGGCGGCGAATTCGGCGGTGTGCTATTGCCTTGGCGTCACCGAAGTCAATCCGTCCTGCACCGAGGTGCTGTTCGAGCGCTTCATCTCCCGCGAGCGCGACGAGCCGCCCGACATCGATGTCGACTTCGAGCATCAGCGCCGCGAAGAGGTGATCCAGTACATCTATCGGAAATACGGCCGCGACCGCGCCGCGCTGACGGCGACGGTGATCTGCTATCGACCGCGCTCGGCACTGCGCGACGTCGGCAAGGCACTGGGGCTGGATCTGACACAAGTGGACAGGCTGGCAAAGTCGGTCGGCTGGTGGGATGGCCGCCAGGTGCTGCCTGACAGGATGAGGGACGCCGGCCTGGACGCGAAGAGCCCGCTCAGCCGGCAATTGTCGGCATTGGTCACGACCCTGCTCGGTTTTCCGCGGCACCTGTCGCAGCATACCGGCGGGTTCGTGATATCGCGCGGGCCGCTGTCGCATCTGGTGCCGACCGAAAATGCGGCGATGCCGGAGCGCACGGTCATCGAATGGGACAAGGACGATCTGGACGCGTTGGGCCTGCTCAAGGTCGACGTGCTGGCGCTGGGCATGCTGACGGCGATTCGCCGCGCTTTGGATCTGCTGTCGGTGCGGTACGGGCGCCGGCTGACGCTGACCGACATCGATCCGAACATGAGCGACGATGCGGTCTACGACATGATCGGCCACGGTGACACCGTCGGCGTCTTTCAGATCGAATCGCGGGCACAGATGGCGATGCTGCCGCGACTCAAGCCGAGAACCTATTACGACTTGGTGATCGAGGTCGCGATCGTCCGTCCCGGGCCGATACAGGGAGGCATGGTCCATCCGTATCTGAAGCGCCGGCAGAACCCGGCGCTGGCCGTCTATCCGAAACCGGAAGTCCGCAACGTGCTGGAGCGCACGCTGGGTGTGCCGATTTTCCAGGAGCAAGTTATGCAGCTCGCCGTCGTCGCCGCCGGATTCACCCCAGGCGAAAGCGATCAGTTGCGCCGCTCGATGGCTGCGTGGAAGCGCAAGGGTGGCCTCGAGCACCTCGAGCAGCGCTTGCTCGACGGCATGCGCGCCAATGGCTACGACGACCAATTTGCGCAGCGGATCTATCAGCAGATCCTGGGCTTCGGCGAGTACGGCTTTCCGGAATCGCATGCGGCGAGCTTCGCGCTGCTGGTCTATGTGTCGGCGTGGCTCAAGTGCTACGAGCCGGCGGCGTTCACCTGCGCGCTTCTGAATTCACAGCCGATGGGGTTTTATTCACCGTCGCAGCTGACGCAGGACCTGCGCCAGCACGGTGGTGTCATCCTGCCGTCCGACGCGTGCATCAGCGACTGGGAATGCACGCTGGAAACGATAGGCGAAGCGCAAGAGCCGCAGGGCAAGGACACAAGCGCGGACCTGTTGCCGCCGCCGCGATCCCCGCAGCCGGCGCTGCGCCTCGGCTTGTGCCTGGTCAAGGGCCTGTCGGAAGCCGGCGGCAAGCGGATTGCCGCGGTGCGGGGGGTGCGTCCGTTCGACGATGTCGCCGATCTCGCCCGGCGGGCGGAGCTCAACCGGCACGACATCGAAGCGCTGGCCGCGGCCGGGGCGCTGGCACACTTCTCCGGCCATCGCCGGCGCGCGCTGTGGGACGTGAGCGGCATCGAGCGGATGCCGCCGCTGCTTGCCGATGCGCCGATCGGCGAGGCAGCGCCGATGCTGACGCCGCCCGGCGAGGGCGAGAACATCATCGCCGACTATGCGAGCCTCGGTCTGACGCTGGGTCGGCACCCGCTGGCGCTGCTGCGCGGCCGGCTGCAGCGGCAGCGCATGCTGACGGCGGCCGAATTGCACGCCTTGCCACACGGTCGGGTCACCCGCGTCACCGGACTGGTCACCGGGCGCCAGCGGCCGGGCACCGCCAGCGGCGTCACTTTCGTGACCTTGGAGGACGAGACCGGAATGATCAACGTGATTGTCTGGCGCGATCTTGCCGAGCGGCAGCGCAGCGAATTGTTGCGTGCGAATCTGCTGACGGTGTACGGCACGCTCGAGCGCGAAGGCGAGGTCGTGCACCTGATCGCGGCGCGGTTACGGGACCAGACAGCGCTGCTCGGCAAGCTGGCGGCGCGTTCGCGCGATTTTCACTGAGCGCGGCACGACCTGGCAACTGTCGTTCACCGTGCAGCGCCAGCGCCACGCAGCGGCAGCGGAGCGGCCGCGTTGCCGCTATAATCGACATTCACCCGTCCCCACATCTTTGCACCATGACGCCAGCGCTGCCCGCCAACGTCGATGCCGTCGCCGCTCTGCTCGAGCAACACGACTACTTCGCCGATCGCCGCCTGGCGACCAGCGTTTATCTCGCGCTCAAGATGCAGCGGCCGCTGTTTCTGGAAGGCGAAGCCGGCGTCGGCAAGACCGAAATCGCCAAGGTACTCGCGACCGCGCTCGGCCGCACGCTGGTGCGCTTGCAGTGCTACGAGGGTCTCGATACCGCATCGGCGGTCTACGAATGGAATTATCCGCGCCAGATGATCGAGATCCGCCTGGCGGAAGCGTCCGGCGCCGTCGACCGCGAGTCGCTGGGCACCGATATTTTTGCCGAGCGCTTCCTGATCCGGCGGCCGATCCTGCAGGCGCTCGAGCCGCATGACGGCGCTGCGCCGGTGCTGCTGATCGACGAGCTCGATCGCACCGACGAGCCGTTCGAGGCGTATCTCCTCGAAGTGCTCGCCGAATACCAGGTGACGATTCCCGAGCTGGGTGCGATCAAGGCGATCGAGCCGCCGATCGTCGTCATCACTTCCAATCGCACGCGCGAGATTCACGATGC
>JBDTXW010000038.1:0-16021 GCA_040005975.1 Betaproteobacteria bacterium
CAAGATCACCGGCAACGACAGCGGGTGGGGCTGGAACGTCGGCGTGCTGTGGCAGGCCACTGAGCAGACCCGGTATGGCGCGGCCTACCGCTCGAAGATCAAATACGACGTCCGCGGCACGGTCAACATCGAAAATCCGTCGGCGCTCGCTCCGCTGCCGACATCGCTCGCTCCGGTGGGCGCGAGCATTATGGCCGGCGTGAACGCGGCGCTCGCAAGCGGCGACGTCAAGCTGGCCATCGAGATGCCCGACACCGCCAACGTGTCGGTTTTCCATCAGTTCAACAACAAGTGGGACCTGATGGCGGACCTGCAGCACACCGGCTGGAGCAGCATTCAGCAGCTGCAGGTCGTGCGCAGCACTGGAGCAGTCCTGTCGACGACGCCGGAGAATTTCCGCAACACCTGGCGCTTCTCGGTCGGGGCGAACTATCGCTACTCCGATAGCTGGATACTCCGTGGCGGGCTCGCCTTTGACCAGTCTCCGGTGCGCGACGCGGACCGCACACCGCGGCTTCCCGACAACGACCGCACGTGGCTGGCGGTCGGGGCGCAGTACAAGGTCTCCCCCAGCATTGCCCTCGACCTCGCCTGGGCGTACATATTCGTCAAGGATCCCGGCATGAATCAGAATGCGGGAAGCACTGCGGCGAATGGGCTGATCAGCGGCACCTATAAGAGCGATGTCAACATCGTCGGCCTGCAGTTGACGTACACGATGAAGTAGCGGGCGGACCGCTGCTTGAGGGACCCACGCCGCGGGGATCGCCCAAGCGGCGTGGCGTTTATACCGACGCGACTGCGCTGAGCCGGCGCGAGGCGGATCTGCCGCTGCCGCATCGCGCCGCAACCGAGGAGTCCCGCCATGCGCCACATGGTTTTCCTGCTGTCGGGCGCGCTGCTGTCCACCGCTATATTCGCTGCCGACATCGGCGGCGTGCGACTCGAGGATAAGGCTTCGGTCGGAGGGCAGGAACTCGTGCTCAACGGCGCCGGCGTACGCAAGCGTGTGGTGTTCAACGTCTATGTCGCGAGCCTTTACCTGCCGCAGAAGGCCGCCGATGTGGCGGGCGTGCTCGCCAGAGGCCCGCGCCGGATCCGCCTCGACATGCTGCGTACACTGTCCGGCGACGCGCTGATCGAGGCGCTGAAAGAAGGCCTCGAGGCCAACAATAGTGCCGCCGAGATGGCGACGATCAAGCCGGGCGCCGAGCAACTCGCTTCGATCATGAAGACGTTCGGGCAGGTAAAGGAAAAAGACGTCATCACGCTGGATTTTCACCGCGGAGCCACGGAAGTCGGCCTGAACGGCGAGGTCGAGGGCGCAATCGCCGGCGAGCCGTTCAATCAGGCGCTCACCCGGATCTGGCTCGGCGAGAAGCCGGTCCAGGCCGATCTCAAAAAGGCGCTGCTCGGCGGCTGAGAAGGCGTCCTCGGCGCCCCGCGCGCCGGCGGTGCCCTGAGCGTGGAAGGGCCCGCGTCGCCGCCGCGCCGGTCGCGTGCTATCGTCCGCCCGTGCCCGATTTCTGGCCATCCTGCGGGTACCGTCTGCTCACCGTCGACAATGATCGGCGGCTGCACATCCGCGCTGACTTTCTGCGGAGCTTTTTGTTGCGGCCGGAACTCGCGCCGGTGCGCGATTCCTGCCCCGCCGAGATTGCGTTGCATCAGAGGCTGCTGGCCGATCCGCGGGCGCCGGTGGCGGAGGGCGACATCGCCTCGATCGTCGATGCCGACGCGCGTGACAACTTGTGCATATGGCTCAGGTTCCGCGATCGCCTGCTGCGCGCGCCGACGCTCGAGGCCGCGTATGTCGGACTGTTCGAAGGCGACGGCGTCGACGTGCCGCCGCTGTTCGTCCATCAACTGACGCAGATCCTGCTGCGGCACATCCTCGGCGACGATGCCGATCCGATCGAGGCGCGCGCAGCGGAGATGCTGTTTCGCGTCCAGAAGATCAGCGTGCAGGACGAAGCGGTGATGGCGGCCGACGAGCACGCGGTCGAGCTCCTGGCGACGACCGGGAGTCTGGGCAGCCTCGGCGAATTGCTAACGCAGAACCGCACGCCGGCACGAACCGTCGATCTCGACGTGTTGTCCGACGACAATGCCGACAGCTACTGGACGCGCGACGAACGCTTCGACCTGGCGGTCAGCCTCAACCGGGGCCAGCCTGCGCTCTCGGCGCTGTGCCGTGTGCTGCAGCGCTGGGTCGCGCACTTCCTCGCGGTCGAGGTGGCAATCGCGCCGGAGCGCGAAATCGTCGACGCGCGCTGGGTCTGGCACGTGGGACTCGACGCGGAGGCGAGTGCGCTGCTCAACGATCTGTACAACGGCGTGGACGTCGCCGACGATCGGCGTGAACGGCTGCTGTGCCTGTTCGCGCTGCGTTTCGCCGATCCGGCGGCGATGCGTCCGACGATCGCCGGGCGGTCGGTATACTTGGCGATGGCGATGGATCGCGAACACCGCTTGCGGCTCAAGCCGCAGAACCTGCTGTTGAACTTGCCGCTGGCGCGGCAGCAATGAGGAAAAGAGCGCGATGACACCGGGGTACCTGTATTCGATACGGGCCGCTTTGCTGGCCGGCGCACTCGGCCCCGCCGTGTTCGCCCAGACGCCGGCGCCGGGGCCGGCTCCCGCTACGCGGCCCGCCGCCAGTGCCGCCGATAAAGCGGTGGACAAACCTGCGGACAAGTTTGCGACCGGACCGCTTGCACCGCTGGCCTGGGTCGGCGGCTGCTGGGAAGGCAAGGTGAATCAGCGCGACTTTCGCGAGGAATGGTTGCCGCTGGCCGGCGACATGATGATCGGCGTCAGCCAGACGACATTGCAAGGCAAGACAGTCGATTACGAATACCTGCGGCTGGAGCCGCGCCCGGGGGGCGTGTTCTACGTCGCGGCACCGTCAGGCAAGAACGAAGCGGCGTTTCGTCTTGCATCGCAGAGCAGCGTCGACGGCGACGAAGTGTTCACCTTCGTCAACACAACGCCGGGCGCTGAATACCCGCAGCGCATCGTCTACCGCCGCGGCAGCTTGGGCTGGCTATACGCGACCGTCGAAGGCAAGATCAAGGGCGTGGACAAGCAAGTCGTCTTCCCGATGCGCCGCGTCGATTGCCAGACGGGCGCGATCGTCGGCAACTAAAGACCTCGCCGACGGCTGGCCCTGCGATGACGGACGCTCCGTCTCCGGCAATCGCGCGTTTCGAGCAGTTGCTCGCGGCGGGGAAGGACAGCGCGCTGTTGCGCTTTGCTTTGGGCGGCGAATATTTGAAGCTCGGCGAGGCGGCGCGCGCCAGCGTGCACCTGCGCCGGGCGCTCGCCTTCGATCCGGCTTATTCGGCAGCGTGGAAACTGCTCGGTCAGTCGCTTGCCGCCGACGGCCGCTACGATGAAGCGCTGGCCGCGTATCGGGACGGCATCGTAGCCGCCGAGCGCAAGGGCGACAAGCAGGCGATGAAGGAAATGCAGGTCTTCGCGCGCCGCATTGCCAAGCTACATCCACCGGCGTAGAGTGCGCCGATGCTGCATCGCAGCAATCACGCTTCGCGGCCCTCGAGCGGCCGCGAATGGATGGCCCTTTCCTCTGCGGCCCTCAGCGACGAACGTCCTTGGACTTCGCTAGCGGGGCCAGCCTGGCGATGATCAAGTACGACAAGCTCCGCCGCGTGGTCATCGGCGCGCCGCTCGACCCGTTGAGCCAGACGACGCGCCAGCATATCGCGCTGGCGGCGTTCCTGGCGTGGGTCGGGCTGGGGGCGGATGGCCTGTCCTCCTCGGCCTACGGACCCGAGGAAGCCTTCAAGGCGCTGGGGGCGCACACCCATCTCGGCCTGTTCATGGCGCTCGCGACGGCGGCGACCGTATTCGTCATCGCGCTCGCGTACAACCAGGTAATCGAACTGTTTCCAACCGGGGGCGGCGGCTACCGCGTCGCGACCAAGTTGATCGGCCCGCGGGCGGGCCTCGTGTCCGGCGCAGCGCTGATCGTCGACTATGTGCTGACGATCGCAATATCGGTCGCCAGCGGCGTCGATGCGCTGTTCAGTCTGCTTCCGGCGAAGGCCGGCCCCTTCAAGCTCGCCACCGAGCTCCTGCTGGTCGCGATGCTGCTGCTGCTCAACCTGCGCGGGATGAAGGAGTCGATTCGCATACTGCTGCCGATCTTTCTCGGCTTCTGCGTCACGCACCTGCTGCTGATCGCCTACGGCATTTTCGGGCATTCGCAGGGACTGACGCTGGTCCTGCCGGACGCGCTGGCCGAATCGAACAAGCTCGTGCACGACATCGGCTGGTTCGCCGCATTGTCGCTGTTCCTGCGCGCCTATTCGCTGGGAGGCGGCACCTACACCGGCATCGAGGCGGTCTCGAACAACGTCCAGACGCTGCGCGAGCCGGTCGTGCGCACGGGCAAGCTGACGATGTTCTACATGGCCGCCTCGCTCGCCTTTACGGCGGGCGGCATCATCCTGCTGTATCTGTTGTGGCAGGCGGCGCCAGTGGAAGGCCAGACGCTGAACGCGGTGGTATTCGGCAGCATCATAGGCAGCCTCGGCCTGTCCTCGGGCATCAACCAGGTGGCGCTGCTGCTGGTGCTCGTCTTCGAGGCGGGCCTGCTGTTCGTCGCGGCCAACACCGGCTTTCTCGGCGGCCCGGCGGTGCTGTCCAACATGGCGGCCGATTCATGGATGCCGCACCAGTTCCGCCATTTGTCGACGCGCCTGGTCACGCAGAACGGCATCGTCATCATGGGCCTGGCCGCGCTGGTGATACTGCTGTGGAGCGCCGGCAAGGTCGATCTTCTGGTCGTGCTGTATTCGATCAACGTCTTCCTGACGTTCTCGCTGTCGCTGCTGGGCCTTTGCATCTACTGGTGGCGCAGGCGCAGCACCGACCCGCGCTGGAGCTATCGGTTTGTGCTGTCCGGGATCGGCCTGGCGGTGACGTCCGGCATTCTGGTCGTGACGACGGTCGAGAAGTTTGGCGAGGGCGGCTGGGTGACCGTCGTCATCACCTCGCTGGTGGTCTCGCTTTGCTTCGCCATCCATCGCCACTACGACGAGGTCAAGGCACGGCTCAAGGAGGTCGACGAAATCTTCAGTGCCGCGCGCTGCCCGAAATGCGCGAACCCGCCGCCGCTCGTCCCGGAGGCGCCTACCGCCGTCTTCATCGTCGGAGGGAGCCGCGGCGGCGGCCTGCACACGGTGCTGTGGGTGCAGCGACTGTTTCCCGACCATTTCCGGAACTTCGTGTTCACCAGCGCCAAAGCCGTGGATGCGCAGAGCTACGGCGGTGTCGAGCAGATGAAGCAGCTCGAGACCGCGCTCAACAGCGCCCTTTCGTTCTACGTCGACTACTGCCATGCCAATGGGCTCGCCGCTACCGCGCGCTATGCGCTCGGCACCGACCGCGTCGATCAGCTGGTGAAGCTTGCCGAAGAAGTACAGCGCGAATTTCCGAACAGCGTCTTTTTCACCAGCAAGCTCGTCTTCCGCAACGAAACCTGGTTGACCCGCCTGCTGCACAACCAGACGGCGCTGGCGTTGCAGCAGAGGCTGCACCTGAACGGCATGCAGATGGTGATCCTGCCGATGCAGCTCTAGGATTTATTACAGGGCGAGCGAGTCGACGCCAAGATTCGCCAGTTCGTCGGCGCGCACGTTGCCCAGAGTCGCCGCGTGGCCCTTGACCCAATGCCAGCGGATGTCGTGCTGCGCGACGGCAAGATCGAGCTGCTGCCAGAGGTCCGCATTCTTGACCGGCTTGCGATCGGCGGTCTTCCAGCCGTTTCGCTTCCACACATGGATCCAGGTCTGGATCCCGTTCTTGACGTACTGCGAGTCGGTGTAGAGTGCGACGGCACAGCGCCGCTTCAGCGTCGCCAGCGCCTGGATCACGGCAGTCAGCTCCATTCGGTTGTTCGTCGTATGCGCTTCGCCGCCGAATATCTCGCGGACCCGGTCTTCGTACTGGAGCAGCGCACCCCAGCCGCCCGGGCCGGGGTTCCCCTTACACGCGCCATCGGTGTAGACTACGACCGGCACCGTCATGCCGCGCTGCCGGCGCGCGCATGCTCAATCGATGGCATCGACGTATTCTTTCGCGTGCCGCGCCACCGACGCCAGCGCCTTCTTGCGTACGCGGCGCGTCCATGCCGGCGTGATCACCCGCATCCCCGCCACCCGCTTGGTTGCACACAGGAAGTAGACGCCTCCAGCAATCGGCCACCAGCGATCGCCGGCACGCTCGAAGAACTCGCAGCGCCGCAGCCATTTTTCCTGGGCGACCGGCGGCACATAGGCGTCGAGTCGGCCGCCACTGACCTCGAATCCCAGCAGCGCCAGCCAGTCCTTCAGACGATACAGCGATATGAAGTTGCCAGTCCAGGGCATCGTCTGCTCGCGGCCGAAATAGCGTTTGGCGCCGAACAGGCTGAATGGATTGAATCCGCTGACGATCAGCTGACCCTCGGGACGGATCACGCGATACACTTCGCGCAGCAACTGATGCGGCTCGTCGGTGAATTCCAGCGCGTGGGGGAGGACGACCAGGTCGAAGCTGTTCTCGCGGAACGGAAGCCAATGCGGATCGGCCAGGACCTGCGCCGGCTCCTCGAGGTCGACGGTGCAGCGGGTCGCGATGCGCGAGGCCCGCAGCAACGGTGTTTCCGGCAACCCGATCTGCAACGCGTGATAGCCGAAGATGTCGGCCAGCGTGGTGTCGAAATACGCCTGCTCGCGCGAGAGCAGATGTTGGCCGAGCGGCGTGGCAAACCACGCCGCCATCGTGCCACTTGACACGCTGGCTGGCGCTGTCGAAGATTCTCCCATGCCGACGATTATCCCCATCCCCGCGTTCGCCGACAACTACATATGGTTGCTGCGCGAAGGAACGGCCGCAGCGGTCGTCGATGCCGGCGACGCTGCGCCAGTGATCGACTATCTCGAGCGCGAGCAACTCAAGCTCACCGCAATCATCTGCACGCATCATCACGGTGATCACGTCGGTGGCAACCGCGATCTGTTGCTGCGCTGGCAGGTTCCGGTTTATGGGCCGGCGCGGGAAACGATCCCCGGCCGCACGCAAGCGATGCGCGAGGGTGACGAAGTCGTCGTCCCTGGCATCGGGCTTGCCCTTTCGGTGCTCGATATTCCCGGACACACCGCGGGCCATATCGCCTTTGTCGGCCGGTCCGCCGCCGCGCCGCTGGTGTTTTGCGGCGATACGCTGTTCGCCGTCGGCTGCGGCCGCCTGTTTGAGGGTACGCCGACCGACATGGTGGCATCGCTCGACAAGCTCGCCGCGCTGCCGGCAGACACGCGCGTCTACTGCGGGCACGAATACACGCTCGCGAACCTTCGCTTCGCACTGGCGGTCGAACCCGGCAATGCGGCATTGCGCGAACGCGAAATCACGGCCAGAGCGCAGCGCGCGCGGGGCGAGCCGACCCTGCCTACGACGATCGGCGACGAACGCGCGACCAACCCTTTTTTACGCATCGCAGAGACGACGATCCGCGCAGCGGCCTCGGCGCACGCCGATCGCGAGCTCGCCGACCGGATCGGCGTGTTCGCCGAAATTCGCGCCTGGAAGAATGCGTTTCGCTAGTAGCGCCCGCGTGTTCGGTCATACGTTGCGGCGGACGCGAGCTTGACGGCAGCCGCGACTGGCCCCTACCATCGCGGCACGTTGCGCGCCATCGAACCCCCCACGCTTGTCGTCGCCAGCAAAGCCGTCATCATCGCCGCGGTGGTGCTTGCATTGGCCTCCTGCGCGAACTTCCCTGGTCCTCCGCCGAATGGGACGACGGCGGCCGGCGCAGCGGCGAGCGCGCCGGAAACACCTGAGGCCGAACCTGCCGTCGACTTAGGCGCCGAACCCGCCGCGTCGTTGCGACCGGCACCGGAGGCGGAGCCGCTGGACGAGCCCGCCCTCGCCCGCGCCGTGGTTGCGCCCAGCGTCGACGAGCCGGCAGTGAGCATCGAGGATCCGAGCGCGATCACGGTGCCGTTGCCCCCCGCGAACGGCAACCTCTGGGAGCGCATCCGCCACGGGTTCGCGATGCCCGATCTCGACACGCCGCAGGTCAAGAAGGCGGCCGACTGGTATGCGGCCAATCCCGAGTACGTCGCGCGCATGGTCGAGCGCAGCCGCCGTTACCTCTATTACATCGTCGGGCAGGTCGAAAGGCGCGGCATGCCGATGGAGATCGCGCTGCTGCCGATGATCGAAAGCGCATTCAATCCGTTGGCGTATTCGAAGAGCCGCGCTTCGGGCATCTGGCAGTTCATGCCGTCCACCGGCAAGACCTACGGCATGCAGCAGACCTGGTGGTTCGACGAGCGGCGCGACATCGTCGCCGCCACCGACGGCGCGCTGGATTACCTGGAAAAACTCTATCAGGAATTCGGAGACTGGCATCTCGCCCTCGCGGCGTACAACTGGGGCGAGGGATCGGTGCGGCGGGCGATGACCGCGAATGCCAAGCGCCGGCTGCCCACCGACTACCTGAGCCTCAAGATGCCGGCCGAGACGCGCGGCTATGTGCCCAAGCTGCAGGCGATAGAGAACATCGTGCGGGACCCGAAGGCCTACGGCCTCAAGTTCGCCGACATTCCCGACGCGCCGTATTTCAGCGTCGTGCGCACCAGCCGCAAGATCGACGTCAAGATCGCGGCCGAGCTCGCCGACATGCCACTGGAGGAATTCCTTTCGCTCAACCCGCGGCACAACCGCCCGGTGATCGCGGGCGCCGACGAGTCGTCCATCCTGTTGCCCTACGACAAGGCCGGGTTGTTCGCAGCGAAGCTCGAGCTGTCCGACCAGCCGATGGTGACTTGGCAGGCATACCGGCTCAAGACGGGAGAAACACTGCAGGAGGTGGCGGCACGGTTCGGTCTGCCGCTGGAGACGCTGCGTGCAGTCAACGGCATCGGCCCGCGCGCCGTGGTTCCGGTCAATCACACGCTGCTCGTCCCCTCACAGATACCGTCCAGCGCGACGGCGGCAACGCTGCAGACTGCGATCTTCACGACGGTGCCGGAGGGGAGAACTTTCTACCATCGCGTCCGCCACGGTGAGACGCTCTACGGCATTGCCGCGCGATATCACGTCAGTGCGCAGGAACTGAAGGGCTGGAATCCTGACGTCAAGGGAAAGCTCGCGCGCGGGCAGCGACTGCGCGTGGTCGGCGAAGCCGCGCCGGGAGGCAAGTCCAAGCACGGCGCGAAAAGCCGAAAGCGCGCGCAGGCGGCTGCGGTCGTCGGCGGCAGGCCGGGAGGCGATGCGGCGGGCAAGAGGTTGGCCGCGCCCCGCTAGAGTCGCCACGCTGGCGGATCGGTAACGCCCAAAACAAAACAGGCGACACTTGCGCGTCGCCTGTTTTGGGGTCCATCGCAAGCTGCGACGGACGGAGTGCCGCGATAAGCCTATTTCTTCTTGGCGGCCTTTCTCTTGGCCGGTTTGCGCTTGGCGGCCTTCTTCTTCTTCGGGGCAGCCTTCTTCTTCGCAACCTTGCGCTTGGCGGCCTTTTTCTTGGCGGGCTTGCGCTTGGCGGCCTTCTTCCTCGGGGCTGCCTTCCGCTTCGCCTTCTTCGCGGTCTTGCGCTTGGCAGCCTTCTTCTTCGGGGCGGCCTTCTTCTTCTTCGCCGCTTTCCGCTTCGGGGCAGCCTTCTTCTTCTTCGCAGCCTTTTTCTTCGGAGCAGCCTTCTTCGCCGCCTTCTTCCTCGGCGCCGCTTTTCGCTTCGCCTTCTTCTTCGGCGCCGCGGCGGGAGCCGACGGTGTCGACATCGTCATCATGTCAGCCATCATTTGCAGTTCTCCTGTCTGAGTTGCTGAAACTGTTATGAGTGCTTCTGTTTCATCGCAGGCTTCGCCGGAATCGATCTCGAGATTTACCGCAGCTCTTGACAAACCCATTGACACCTGCTGCCTGAATTCTAGCCAATTTTTTTCGAAATACAAGATTTAATTGCAGTTTTGGGTGACGCTGTACGTCAGTGTTGCGATTTTGCACAGTCGATTTGCAAGCTCGTGCAAGCGATCAAGGCAGCAAAATTTCGTGCGCGAATAGTTCTTCCGCGGCCTCGCGCGGACGAACCAAATGCGCCGTTTTTCCGTCGACAACCACCTCCGCCGCGCGGGGCCGCGAGTTGTAATTCGAGCTCATCGCCATCGCGTATGCACCGGCGGAAAGGATGGCGAGCAGATCTCCCTCCGCAAGGTCGAGCACGCGGTCGTGCGCCAGGAAATCCGCGCTCTCGCAGATCGGGCCCACGATCTGCCAGACGGTCGGCCGCCCGGTGCGCGGAACGACCGCGCATACCTCGTGCCACGCGTCGTAAAGCGCCGGGCGCAACAGGTCGTTCATCGCGGCGTCGACGATCGCGAAATTGCGTCCGGCGCCCGGCTTCAGATAGAGCACGCGAGTCAGCAGCGCACCCGCATTGCCGACCAGCACGCGGCCGGGCTCGAACAGCAGCTTCAGCGACCGTTTTCCCAGAAGGCGGCGGATCGCCGCCGCGTAATTGGCTGGATCGATCGTCGCCTCGTCCCGGTAGCGGATGCCGATGCCGCCGCCCAGATCGATATGCTCGAGCGCGATGCCTTCCGCGCTCAGGCGATCGACCAGATCGAACGCCTTGGCGGCGGCCTCGCAATGCGGTTCCAGCGTCGTGATCTGCGAGCCGATGTGCACGTCGATGCCGCGCAGGGCGACATGCGGCAAGCGAGCGGCGCGCCGGTACAGCGACGGCGCCTCGTCAAACGCAATGCCGAACTTGTCCTCCTTGAGGCCGGTCGAGATGTAGGGGTGCGTCTTCGGATCGACGTCGGGATTGACCCGGAAGCTGATCGGCGCCCGCTTGCCTAGCGAACCTGCGACCCGGTTCAAATGGTCGAGCTCGCTCGCCGATTCGACGTTGAAGCAGAGGATCCCAAGTTGCAGCGCGCTGGCCATTTCGGCTTCGGTCTTGCCGACCCCGGAGAACACGATGCGGGCCGGATCGGCCCCGGCGGCGATCGCGCGCGCGAGCTCGCCGCCTGACACGATGTCAAAGCCGCTGCCCAGGCGCGCGAGCAGGTTGAGAATCGCCAGATTGGAGTTGGCCTTCATCGCGTAGCAGACCAGGTGCGGCACGCCCGCGAATGCATGGTCGAACGTCCGGAACGCATCTTCGATCGCGGCGCGCGAATAGACGAAGCATGGGGTGCCGTCCCGCGCCGCGATGTCGGCGAATGGAACACCCTCGGCGGCGAGTTCGCCGTCGCGGTAATCGAACGCTGTCACTGCGGGCCGGCGCCGGATGTTCCCGGCGCGGTCGGGGGCTCGGCGGGCGGCGGGGCGGAAGGCGTCGACGACGGCGGCGGCGTAGTCAGAGGAGCGCCCGGCGCGGTGGCGGGTGACTCTGCCGGACTTGCCGTGGGCTTGGCGGGCGGCAGTTTCAGCGGTCCCTTGATGCCGCAGGATGTCAGCGCAAGCGCGGCGCTGCACGCGATGCCGATGGCGGCGTAACGGCGTAACATTCTTGGCTCCAGGTGCAAAAGCGTAATCTCGATGCGGCCTTTATTGCGGGAAAGTCTAGCACGCAGGCGCGGACCGATCCGATGAGCAGCGAGAGCGAATTCAGCGCTCGTGCCGATGCCGTGCTCGCCGCCGTCGGCGCGTCGCTCGACGTCGCCATCGACGCCATCGATGCCGATCTCGACTGGTCACTCAACGATGGGGTGCTGACGATCGACTGCGGCCGCAACGGCAAGCTGGTCGTCAATCGCCATGTGGCCAACCGCGAGATCTGGGTGGCGGCGAAATCCGGCGGCTTTCACTTTCGCGCGGACGGCGGCGCCTGGCGCGATTCGCGCGCCGGCGAAGAGCTGGGCGCAGCGATCAAGCGATTGCTGCACGACCAGGCTGGCATGTCCATCGACTTGCCCGCGCTGCCGCCACCCCCGGAAAGCTAGCCCAACAGCGGGGTCAGCGCGTCGAGCTCGCGCCGGGCATCGTCGTGCCCCGGCAAAAGCGTCTCGAGCAGCGCCCAGAAGCGCGGCGAGTGATTGAGCTCGACCAGGTGCGCGACTTCGTGCGCAACCACGTAATCGGCGATGCGCGGCGGCAGTTGCACCAGCCGCCAGTGCAGCCGGATTTCGCCCTTCTGGTTGCAGCTGCCCCATTGCGTACGCGCACTCGACAGCCGGACCGTCGGGGCACTCTTGTCGACGCGGCTGGCGAAATGCGCGACTCGCGGCGCGAGCAGCGCCAGTGCCTGATCCTTGAGCCAGCGTCCGACGAACGCGGCGATCTCGCCTTCGTCGCTGGGATCGGGATGCAGCACCGTCAGGTGCAACAGATCGGCGGCGATCGTCTTGCGGCGCGCCGGAAATAGAGCGAGCGTCAACGGGCGGCCCTGGTAGAGGAGTGCAGCGCCGGCGCGCCATTCGGTTGGCAGTGAGTCGCGGTCTTTGCCGCGCCATTCGGCGAGCGTCGCGATCACCCAATCGGCGCGCTCGACCAGCGCCTGCTCGATTTCGCGCAGCGCGACCCAGCGCGGTGCGCGCACGACCAGACCGCTTTGGTCGATCACCATACCGATAGAGCTGCGGCGTGCGCGGAACAGCCGGTAATCGACGTCGTGCCCGGCGAGCAGCACGCGGCGCAGGCTGCCTTCGCCCGGCTCGGGACGGCGGCCGCCGGTCAGCGGCGCGCGCTTTTGCGCTCGTCCAGCGGATTGCCCAGCCGCGCGACTTCGTTCTCTATCCAGGACTCGACCTCCCCGATCAAGCGCTGCATGTCGTCGCCTACGGGTCGGATCGGCGGACCGATCGACACGGTCACCGTGCCGGGGCGCTTGCCGAGCAGGCCCTTGGGCCACAAATAGCCGGCATTATGCGCCACCGGAACAATCGGTATGCCCAGCGCGATCGCCAGCCGCGCGCCGCCGCTTTTGTAGTGTGCACGTGTGCCCGCCCTGATACGCGTGCCTTCGGGATAGACGACGATCCAGAAACCCTGCCGCAAACGCTCACGGCCCTGCGCGACGATCTGCGTCATCGCGTCCTGCCCCGCCTTGCGGTCGATGGTGATCGGCGAGGCCAGGGTGAACGCCCAGCCGAAGAACGGAATCGACAGCAGCTCCTTCTTGGCGACGAAGGCCAGCGGCGGAAACAGGAAGTTCAGCGACAGCGTCTCCCAGGTCGACGAATGCTTCGACATCACCAGGTGCGGATCGGCCCGCGGCGGAATGTTCTCGGCGCCGACCACGCGGTGCCGGATGCCGCAGATGAGCCTGGCGCCGATCAGGTTGAGCAGGCACCAGCCGGTGATGAGCCGGAAGCGCGGCAGCGGCGGCAGCCAGAACGAAAGCAGTACCAGTGTCGCGTAGACAGGCGTGACGATCATCTGGTACAGCGCGAACAGCAGCGAGCGCAACGCCGACATCGTGGCCAGGCCGGATGGGTTCAGTCGCCCGCCAGAAGCGCGGTCACGAAGAAAGCGAGATCGGGAAAGATCGCCGTGTCCTTCAGGAACTTGCCGCTGCGCAGCGTCTTCTCGCCCTTGCCGGTGAGGACCAGGATCGGCTGCGCACCGACGGCTGCCGCGGCCTGCAGATCCCGCTCGCCGTCGCCGACGCAGGGCACGCCGGTCAATTCGACGCCAAAGCGCTGGCCGATCTCGATCAACATGCCGGGCTTGGGCTTGCGGCAATCGCAGTTCGACGCGGCCGTATGCGGGCAGTAGAACAGCGCGTCGATGCGACCGCCGAGCTGCGCGAGCGCCTTGTACATCTTGTCGTGGATCGAGATAAGTGTCGCCATGTCGAACAGGCGCCGGCCGAGCCCCGACTGGTTGGTGGCGACGATCACCCGGAATCCGGCGTGATTGAGCCGCGCTATCGCCTCGAGGCTGCCCGGAATCGGCCGCCATTCCTCGGGCGCCTTGATGAACTGCTCGCTGTCGTAATTGATGACACCGTCGCGATCCAGGATGATCAACTTTGCTTGACGGGTCGGCACGATGCGCTCGGTTGAGATTGGACCAGGCGCGCGTCAGACGACGAGCTTGGAAATGTCGGCGACATGGTTCATCGTCGCCGCTACCTCGCGGAGCAGTGCCAGCCGGTTGGCTCGAATCTGCGGATTGTCGGCCATCACCATCACGTCGTCGAAGAAGCGGTCGACCGTCGGCCGGGTCGAGGCCAGCGCCGTCAATGCCGCCGCAAAGTCTCCGGCCGCGACCCGGCTTTCGACGATGGGGCGAAGCCGGTCGAATGCGGCATGGAGCGCTCGCTCGGCGCCCTCCGCGAGCATCGAGCCATCGACCGCGCAACTAGCTTCGTCACCGGCCTTGCGCAGAATATTGACGATGCGCTTGTTCGCCGCGGAAAGCGACAGCGCCTCGGGCAGCGCTTCGAAAGCGCACACCGCATCCAAGCGATCGCGTAGGTCGTGGATGAAATCTGGTCTCGACTCGATGACGGCGGCGACCTGATTGGCCGTGTAGCCTAGGTCGCGAAGGTAGCCGCGAAGGCGCTCGTAGAGGAAATCGAGCACCGCGGCGCGCGGGCGCGTCACCGGCCGCTGCTGTTCCAACGCATCGAACACGATGTCGACGAGGCCGGTCAGCGACAACCTGCGCTTTCTTTCGATCAGCGTGCGAATGATGCCGAGCGCAGCGCGGCGCAGGCCGAACGGATCGCGGTCGCCGGTCGGCAGCGCGCCGATCTCGAACATGCCGGCGAGTGCGTCGAGCTTGTCGGCCAGCGCGACCGACTGCGCGACGGCGCTTGCGGGCAGCGCATCGCCCGCGTACCGCGGGAGGTAGTGCTCGGCGATCGCGTCGGCGACCTCGGCGGCCTCACCGTCGTGCTGCGCATAGTAGCGGCCCATCGTGCCTTGCAGCTCGGGAAACTCGCCGACCATGTCGGTGACCAGATCCGCCTTCGCCAGCAGCGCCGCGCGGTCGGCGAGCGCCGGGTCTGCGCCGAGCATGCCAGCGATGCGCGAGGCGACAAAGCGCAGCCGCTCGGTGCGATCCGCCTGCGTGCCCAGTTTGTTGTGGTAGACGATACCGCGCAGCTTGTCGACGCGCGAAATGAGCGGGGACTTGCGGTCCTGGTCGTAGAAGAACTTGGCGTCGGCGAGCCGCGCGCGCAACACGCGTTCGTTGCCCTGGATGATCGCGGCAGTGTCCTGCGTCTCGATGTTGCTGACCAGCAGGAAGCGATGCTTCAGCCTGCCTTGGTCATCGGCCAGCGCGAAATATTTCTGGTTCCGCTGCATCGTCAGGATCAAGCATTCCTGCGGGACATCGAGGAAGGCGCGATCAAACGTGCCCGCATAGACTGCGGGCCATTCGACCAGCGCGGTGACCTCGTCGAGCAGCGCGTCGGGCATGACGATCGTCGCCTGCTCGGCCGCCTGCTGCAACAAGGCGACGATCCTGGCGCGACGGGCGACAAACGAAGGCCAGACCTTGCCTGTAGCCTCGAGCGTGGGCGCATAAGCCTCTGCATTCTGGATCTTGATATTCGGATGGCTCATGAAGCGGTGCCCGTCGGTCAAGGCGGCCGCTGTCAGTCCTAAGGCTTCGACCGGCACGACCGTTCCGCCGTGCAGCGCCAAGAGCTTGTGCGCAGGCCGCGCGAACTTGACCGTCGAGCGATCGGGACGCTGATAGCTCATCAGCTTTGGGATGGGCAGCTTGTCTATTGCGTAGTCGAGCGTCTCCTGGAGGGCGCTGCGCAGGCGGATGGCGATCGGCGGTTCGATGTAAAAGAGCCGCTCCAGCTTTCCATCGGTACGGCGCTCAAGGCGATCCGGAGGCACTGCGGCGGTGGTGGCGAATCCGGTCTTGGCCTTGATCGCCTTGTCCAGTGCGAGGGTAGGTTGTCCGCCGCCATCGAAAGCGACATTGACGGGCACCAGCGCAATTGCTCGCGCCGGTTCCGTGACAGAGTCCGCAACTTTGGTGATCGACACCGCCAAGCGGCGCGGCGTCGCATAAACGGTGGCGCGGCTCGCGGCGT
>JBDTXW010000039.1:0-15799 GCA_040005975.1 Betaproteobacteria bacterium
GGATTCGAGATCAGCGAGCACGCCCTGTACCTGTATGCGGAATGCACGCGGCCGAAGTGCCCCTACCGCAAGGGCGGCAACAACTAGCATCGTCGCGGCCTCCGTGCTGCCGCAACCGACGTTTGCGTCGGCTAGCTCTCGCGGCGATTGAAGTCGGCGATGCGGAAGCCGGCCAGCCACAGCGCGCCGAAATAGGCGACGCCGCCCGCGGCGATCACGATGCCGAGTCGCCCGACCTTCGCCCAAAGCCCCGACGACAGCCAGAACGCGTCGTCTCCGGCCGCCCACCACAGCACCGCGCCCAGCACGCAGAGCGCGACAAAGACGCGCCAGAGGAAGCCGCGCCAGCCCGGCAGCGGCCGATATACGTCGCGCCGCCGCATCGCGCGGTAGAGCAACGCAGCGTTTAGGCAAGCGCCGAGCGAGATCGAGAGCGTCAGCCCCGCGTGCCCGATCTGGAACATCAGGATCACCGCCAAAGTCTGCGAGATCAGCAGCGTGACGAACGCGATTCGCACCGGCGTCCTCATGTCCTGCCGGGCGTAAAACCCGGGGGCGAGGATTTTCACCGCGATCAGCCCGAGCAGGCCGACGCTGTAGCCGAGCAGCGCGGCGCGCGTCTGCCAGACGTCGACGACGGTGAAGCGGCCATATTGGTACAGCGTCGCGATCAGCGGCACAGCAAGCAGCGCCAGCGCGAGCGCGGCCGGCAAGGCGAGCAGGAACGCCAGACGCAGCCCCCAGTCGAGCAGCTCGCGGTACTGCGCATCGTTCGCATTGTGGTGATGTCTGGCGAGATTCGGCAGCAGGATCGTCGCCAGCGCGACGCCGAGCAGCGCACTGGGGAATTCCATCAGCCGGTCGGCGTAGGTGATCCACGAGATGCGCCCGTCGCCCAGGTAAGCGGCGAGCTGGGTGTTGATCAGCGTCGAGATCTGCGCCGCCGATACGCCGAGCACTGCGGGCCCCATTGCGCGTAGAACGCGGCGTACGCCCTCGTCGCGCCAGTCGAGCCTGAACTTGGGCAGCATGCCCAGCTTCGCCAGCGGACGGAGCTGAAATACCAGCTGCGCGATGCCACCGACGGCCACGCCGATGGCCAGCGCTAGGATCGGGGGGTCGACGTGCGGCGCGACAAAAACGGCGGCTGCGATGATCGCAAGATTGAGCAACACCGGGGTAAACGCCGGAATCGCGAATTGGCGATAGACGTTCATCACGCCGCCCGCAAGCGACACCAGCGAGACGAAAAGCACGTAGGGAAACATGATGCGTATGAGCACGGCGGTCAGCTCGACCTTGCCCGGCGTGCGCGCGAAGCTGCCCGCCAGCAGGTAGACGAGCCAGGGCGCGAAGACGACGCCGAATACCGACACGGCGAGCAGCGTCACTGCCAGCAACGAGCCGACCTTTCCGACGAGGTCGCGGGTCGCGTCCTCGCCGCGCGCACGCTTGTACTCGGCGAGGATCGGCACGAAGGCCTGCGAGAACGCGCCTTCAGCGAACATGCGGCGCAGGATGTTCGGCAGGCGAAACGCTGCTTCGAAAGCGTCCATCTGCACGCCGGCGCCAAACCCGACCGCCTTGATGCTTTCGCGCATCAGGCCGGTGATGCGCGACAGCAGCGTCAGCGCGCTGACGGCGGACAGGGTCCTCAGCAGATTCATGCGGCGGCCGCCGCTTGCGGCGCGAGGGTCAGCAAAGGCAGCGATCTCTTTGCTTCGGTCGGCACGGATTCATGGTCAGTTTTGGCAAAGCGGTTGCCGGTGAGATGGCCGGACCACAACGGCGGCCGGCCTTGCGAAGGGCCAAGGGTCCAGTTTCGAAACGGCCTGCGAGTGCTACGCGACTCGGCTTGCGTGAATCGCGAAAAATCGCTATTATGCCCGGTCTTTTTCGGCGGCTCCAGCAAGCTCCGCGCCGTGTCCGGCGCAGGGCGCGAGACTTCCCGGGCGGCAACGCACGATCCGTGCACCGCCCGCGGGCCTCCAGCGATACGTCAACGCAAAGTAACCGGGGATTGCATCCACATGGCCAATACCGCCCAAGCGCGCAAGCGCGCCAGGCAAGCCGAGGCAACGCGGCAACGCAACGCGAGCCTCAAGTCGTCGCTGCGCACCGCGATCAAGAAAGTCAGGAAGGCGATCGGCGCCGGCGACAAGGCCGCGGCGACCAAGGAATTGCAGGCCCAGCAATCGGTGATCGACCGCATCGCCGACAAGAAGGTCGTGCACAAGAACACGGCGTCGCGCAGCAAGGCGCGACTCGCCCAGGCGATCAAGGCGCTGCCCTAGGCGGCCACGACGATCGGTGACAACGAGCGCCCGCGGGGCGCTCTTTTTTTTCACAGTCTCAGATCCGGCCGGCCGGCGGGACCGTCGCCGCACCGGCGTTGCGGACCAGAGCAGTTTCGGCGCATCGGGGTGGACGCGACGCCGCAACCCCGCCGCTAAAACGCGCCTTTTCTTATGCTAAAATCTTGTTTTAATAGCGTTTCGACTCCCGGCAGCCCGACGCAAGCGGCGCCAGACGTCGGCCAAGCCCGCATGTCTCCCAAGCATTTCCTCCAGCTCAAGGATTTCAGCCGCGAAGAGCTCGACTACCTGTTCGCGCGCACGCGCTGGATCAAGGATCGCTTCAAGCGCTACGAGATCTACCAGCCGTTGCGGGACCGCACGCTCGCGATGGTGTTCGAGAAGGCGTCGACGCGCACGCGCGTATCGTTCGAGGCCGGAATGAACCAGCTCGGGGGCATCGCAATCAACTTGAATCGCGGCGATACGCAGTTGTCGCGCGGCGAGCCGATCGAGGACGTTGCGCGCGTCATTTCGCGCATGGTCGACGTCGTGATGATCCGCACGTTCGAACAACCTATCATCGAGCGCTTCGCCGCACATTCGCGCGTCCCGGTGATCAACGGCCTCACCAACGAATATCACCCTTGCCAGATCCTCGCCGACATCTACACCTTCATCGAGCACCGCGGCTCGATTCAGGGAAAGACCGTGGCCTGGATCGGCGATTCCAACAATGTCTGCAGCACGTGGCTGCAGGCGGCCGCCGTGTTCGACTTCGCGATACGCGTGTCGACGCCGCCCGGGTATGAAGTCAAGCAGGATGGACCCGACGCCCGGGACAACCGCCACTACGAGTCGTTATCCGATCCAATGCAGGCATGCGCAGGCGCGCACCTGGTGACGACCGACGTATGGACCAGCATGGGTTTCGAGGCCGAGAACGACCAGCGCCGGCAGGATTTCGCGCGGTGGAAGGTCGACGCGGCGATGATGTCGCGCGCACAGCCCGACGCATTGTTCATGCATTGCCTGCCCGCGCACCGCGGCGAGGAAGTGACGGCCGAAGTGCTCGATGGGCCGCAAAGCGTCGTGTGGGACGAGGCAGAGAACAGGCTGCATGCGCAGAAAGCTCTGCTGGAATATCTGGTCTGCGGAACGGTCAATCCATGATCGAGACGCTATGCGTGCCCCTGAAGGAGCAGCCATGATGTCGTTCTCCCGTACCCTGTTCGTCGCGCTGGCGATCGGCGTATCGCTCGCCGCGACCGGCGCCATCGCACAGACCTGGCCCGACAAGCCGATCCGGTTCATCGTCCCGGCGCCGGCGGGAAGCTCGCTCGACGTGCTCGCACGCATCATCGGCGACAAGCTCAAGGACAGGCTGGGCCAGCCGGTCATCGTCGACGATCGTCCCGGCGCCGGGGGCACGCTGGCGACCGATCTGGTCGCCAAATCGACCCCCGACGGAAGCGCGATGGTGATCTCGTTCAACGGGCCACTGTCGTTCGGTCCGCACCTTTATTCGCGCCTGCCGTACGATCCGCAGAGGGACCTGGCGCCGGTCATCATCACATCCAGTCAGCCCAACGTGCTGGCGATCAACGCGGCACTGCCGATCCACTCGGTGAAGGAACTGGTCGCCTACGCCAAAGCCAATCCGGGCAAGCTCAATTACGCATCGGTCGGCAACGGCAGCTCGTCGCATCTGACGATGGAATTGCTGAAGTCCGCGGCCGGCATCGACATCGTGCACGTGCCGTTCAACGGCTCGCCGCCCGCGGTCACCGCGACGATCCAGGGCGAGACGCAGATGATGTTCGCAGTCATGCCGCCGCTGCAGGCGCAGATCCAGGCGGGCAAGTTGCGCGCGCTGGCGGTAACGACGGCGAAGCGCTTTGCGCTGAGCCCCGAGATTCCGACGATCGCCGAAGCAGGCTACCCCGGATTCGAGGCGCTGGCGTGGAATGGCGTCCTGGTCGCCGCGGCCACGCCGGCGACCATCGTGCAGCGTCTGAATGCCGAGATCAATGCGATCCTCAGGGATCCCGAGGTCAAGTCCAAGCTCAATGCGCAGGGCTTCGAGCTCATTGGCGGAACGCCTGAAGACTTCGCCCGGCTGATCAAGAGCGATTCGGACAAATGGGCGCCGGTGATCGCAAAGATCGGCGCCAAGATCGACTAGCACCGCGATTTTTCAATCTGCCGGCCCTTCAACCAACGATTGCGAGCAGGCCGCGACAATGCACGATGTCAAGAAAGTGGTGCTTGCCTATTCCGGCGGCCTCGACACGTCGGTGATCCTGAGATGGCTTCAGGATACCTACCGCTGCGAAGTCGTTACCTTCACCGCCGACATCGGCCAGGGCGAAGAGCTGGCACCGGCGCGCGCCAAGGCGGCCGCCGCCGGCGTCAAGCAAATATACGTCGATGATCTGCGCGAAGAGTTCGTGCGCGACTTCGTCTTTCCGATGTTCCGCGCCAACGCGATCTACGAGGGCGAGTACCTGCTCGGCACGTCGATCGCGCGTCCGCTGATCGCCAAGCGCCAGATCGAGATCGCGCGCGAAACCGGCGCCGACGCGGTCTCGCACGGCGCGACCGGCAAGGGCAATGACCAGGTCCGCTTCGAGCTGGGCTATTACGCGCTCGAGCCGAACATCCGTGTCATCGCGCCGTGGCGCGAATGGGATTTGGGCTCGCGCGAAAAGCTCCTCGCGTACGCCGAGTCGCATGGCATTCCGATCGAGATGAAGCACAAGGCCGGCGGCAGTCCATACTCGATGGACGCCAACCTGCTGCATATCAGCTACGAAGGCCGGGCGCTCGAGGACCCGGCGCAGGAGCCGGAAGAGGACATGTGGCGCTGGACGGTGTCACCGGAAAAGGCGCCCGACGCTCCGGAATACCTGGAGCTCGAATACGAACGTGGCGACATCGTCGCAATCAACGGCGGACGAATGGCGGCAGCGCAGGTGCTGGCCGAGCTCAATCGCGTCGGAGGCAAGCACGGCATAGGCAGGCTGGACTTGGTCGAGAACCGCTACGTCGGCATGAAGTCGCGCGGCTGCTACGAGACGCCAGGCGGCACGATCATGCTGCGCGCGCACCGCGCGATCGAATCGATCTGCCTCGACCGCGAAGTTGCTCACCTCAAGGACGAGCTGATGCCGCGCTACGCGAGCCTCGTCTATAACGGCTACTGGTGGTCGCCGGAGCGCAAAATGCTGCAGACGATGATCGACGCGTCACAGGCGACGGTGAATGGAATGGTGCGCGTCAAGCTGTACAAGGGCAACGTCATCGTCGTCGGCCGCGATTCGAAGGCGGACTCGCTGTTCGATACGACTATCGCGACTTTCGAGGACGATCGAGGCGCATACGATCAGAAAGACGCCGCTGGATTCATCAAGCTCAACGCCCTGCGCCTGCGCATCGAGGCGAAGCTCGCGCGCAAGAGGTGACCCATGCCATCGTTCGACATTATTTCCGAAGTCAACCAGGTCGAGGTCAGGAACGCGCTCGACCAGGCCAACAAGGAGATTTCGACACGCTTCGACTTCAAGGGCTCGGACGCCCGCGTCGAGCACAAGGAGAAGGAGCTGACGCTGTTCGCCGACGACGACTTCAAGCTCAGGCAGGTGACCGACGTGCTGCTGGGCAAGCTCACCAAACGCGGCGTCGACGTGCGCTCCTTGAAATTCGGCAACACCGAAAAAATGAGCGGCGACAAGGTCAAGCAAGTGGTGACAATCCGCGTGGGTATCGAGCAGGAACTGTCGAAAAAGATCGTCAAGATGCTGAAGGACAGCAAGCTCAGAGTCCAGGCGAGCATCCAGGGCGACGCTGTGCGCGTATCCAGTGCCAAGCGCGATGAATTGCAGAATGCGATCGCGGCGGTCAAGAAATCGATTACCGATTTCCCGCTGCAGTTCGGCAATTTCCGCGACTGATCCGGGGCCTGGTTGCTGCCGGAACGCATCACTTCACATCCGGTCCTGTTGCGGCTGTTCACGCCGGCCGATGCGCCGCGCGTGCAGGCGCTCGCGGCAGACGCCGATGTCGCGGAGACGACGGCATCGATTCCGCATCCGTATCCGAGTGGCGCGGCCGGGGCCTGGATCGCAACGCATGACGCCGACCGCCAACGCGACGTCCAATACAGCTACGCGATTGCCACCGCGGACGGCGGAACGCTGGTCGGTGCGATCACGCTGCGACCGATCGCCGATGAGCACGACAACATCGGTTACTGGATCGGCCGGGCATACTGGGGCCGCGGCTATGCGACCGCGGCGACGATGGCGATCACCGCACTGGCATTCGGCTACCTGGACTGCGAGACGCTCGCCGCTTCGCACCTCGAGCGCAATTCGGCGTCGGCACGCGTGCTGGAGAAGTGCGGGTTCGCGCCGCTTCGCACCGTCACGCGCGAGCATCGCGGCAGAGACGAAGCCTTCTGCGTGCGCGGCATCACGCGCGACGCCTGGGAGCTGCGGATAGGCGGCTCACCGGGCGCCGGGTTGCCTGCGGAAGATTCGACGCCAGACCGGTCGTAACCGCGATCGGCGCAAAGCCGACGACGAACCGGGCGCGAGCTAGGCGAGGTCGGCCACCAGCGCGAGACGCGTGGCGTCGGGAAGGGCCGGCACCGTGGCCGTGGAGGCTGGATGATCGACGCCGATCGATATGCCCATGCCGTGCTTAGCCGCCGCGATCATTTCCGGCGTCAGATCGAACCGCACGAAATGCACCGAGGAGGTCTTGGTCTCATTCTCGCGTTCGAGGTCCTCGTCCGCGATCGCATAAACCCGCGCCGCGCCCTCGACCTGGACCCAGACGCGGTCCTCGATTCCCTTTAGCTTGGCCAGCGCCGCCTTGCGCTCGTCGACGTCCTCGTATTCGACCAGCAGCGTCGCCTTCCAGTTGCGACCGTCCGGCACCAGCGGATTGTAGGCGTCGAGCTCGTCCTGAATGCCCGCTTCCTCGAAAGTCTTTTCGATGCGGAGCATTTCCTGGATCTGATAGCGAATTGTCAGCTCGTCCTCGAACAAAAGCGTCAGGTGCTCGCCGAGGTGAACGGCGCGGTTCTTCTTGTGGGCGATGACCTTCGCCCGGTACTCGCCCCGGTCCTTGGCGTATGCCTCGAGCGAAAGCAGGCTGTCGCGGATAATGCGCGGCGCGCGCTGTGCTTCGATCTTTTTCATCGTGTGTCCTCGACCGTTCCCGGCAGCCCGTAGGCGATTCGAATAAGCGTCAGCGGATGGAGTTTCTGCGCCCGTGACGCCTGCTGCGCCTGCTCGATGCCTTGCAGTATTGCCCTGCCGGCGATCGGGCAGTCGGAGCTGACATAGTCGGGGTCGCCCTCGGCCATCTGCCGGAAAACCGGCCTGCCGATTTTCAGCGACGTCGCGAAGAATTCACTCTTGACGCCCCAGGTCCCGTCGTGGCCGGTGCAGCGTTCGATCGTGGTCACCGTCGTTTGCGGCACCCACTCCAGCACCTCGCGCGTCTTCTGGCCGACGTTCTGCACGCGCGAGTGGCATGGAATGTGATAACTGACTTTGCCGAGCCCTGTCTTGAACTCCCTTTTCAGCAAACCGTCCTTGTCGCGCAACACCAGGTACTCGAAAGGATCGAACATCGCCTCCGAAACCGCTTTGGCGTCGGCGTCCCCGGCACAGAGCAGCGGCAACTCGCTCTTAAACATCAGCGTGCACGACGGCACCGCGGTAAGAATCGCGTAGCCTTGACGCGCGTAGTCAGCAAGGCGCGGCACATTGACGGCCTTGAGCTTCTCGACGGCGTCGAAGTCGCCCAGCTCGAGCTTGGGCATGCCGCAGCAGACGTCATTCTCGACGATCGTGTACGGAATCTCGTTGTGATCGAGTATCGCGATCAGGTCGAGCCCGATGCCGGGCTCGTTGTACTTGATGTAGCAGGTCGAGAAAATCGCCACCTTGCCCGGCGTGCGCTCACCGTTTCGCACCGGCCACGCAGAAGAATCGGGCGCGAGGTGATTGAAGCGACGAATTGCGTACGGTGGCAGCCGCCGGTCGCGATGCACACCCAGCATCCTGTCCATCGCCTTGCGCACGGCCGGCGTGCGGTTTGCCTTGTTCACCGCCTGAACGACTACCGGTATCGTCGCCAGCTTGCCAAGGCGATCGGTACCGGTCAGCAGCCGATCGCGGAGATTCGTTTCTCCGCGTCTGAACTTTTGTGCCTTGGCGCGCAGCATCAGATGCGGAAAATCGACGTTCCACGGGTGTGGCGGCACGTAGGGACACTTGGTCATGTAGCAGAGATCGCACAGATAGCACTGGTCGACGACCTTGCCAAAGTCGGCCTTGGCGACGCCGTCGATTTCGCCGGTCTTGCTTTCGTCGATCAGGTCGAACAGCGTGGGAAAAGCGTTGCACAGGCTCACACAGCGGCGGCAGCCGTGGCAGATATTGAAGATCCGCTCCAGCTCTTTGTCGGCTGACGCCTGGTCGTAGTACTCCGGATTCTTCCAGTCGATCGGGTGCCGGATCGGAGCTTCGAGGCTGCCTTCGCGCTGGGTCATCATGGGCCTATCGCGGTGACGCTATAACCAAGCGTTGAGCGGCGCAGCATTTGCGCCGCTCCGCCGCAGGGTCAATCCGCGAGAGCGTCGAGCGCCTTCTGAAAGCGATTAGCGTGCGAGCGCTCTGCCTTGGCGAGCGTCTCGAACCAGTCGGCGATCTCCTCGAAGCCTTCACCGCGCGCAGCCTTGGCCATGCCCGGATACATGTCGGTGTATTCGTGCGTCTCGCCGGCGATCGCGGCCTTCAGGTTCAGGCGGCTCGACCCGATTGGCAAGTCGGTCGCGGGGTCGCCGACGTCCGAGAGGTAATCGAGATGGCCGTGCGCGTGCCCCGTTTCGCCTTCGGCCGTCGACCGAAAGACCGCGGCGATGTCGTTCTGTCCTTCGACGTCGGCCTTGCTGGCGAAGTACAGATAGCGCCGGTTGGCCTGCGATTCGCCGGCAAACGCGGCTTTGAGGTTGTCGTGGGTCTTGGTACCTTTGAGATTCATCGCATTTTCCTCTTGAGATCTGGATAAGCTGACGAACAGCGAAAATGCCGCGACGAACCGCGACAAGCTGAATCTACGCGGGGCGATGTCATTCGTCCAATTGATTGAATCAATGTTTTCGATAAATATTGTCAATCGGTTTGCGCCAATCCGTTCATCGGCCACACTGCACCGCCGGGATCCGACCACCTCCCCGAAGGTCGACGCTAAAGCTACGCAAATGAGGTACGCCAATGACGCTTGACGACGCCGCACTGGACCAGCTTTTCCGCACGGCGAGGACCTACCGCGCGTGGCGCGATCAGGCCGTCAGCGACGAAACCCTGCATGCAGTCTACGAATTGATGAAATGGGGTCCCACCTCGTCCAACTGCTGCCCTGCCCGCCTGGTTTTCGTCAAGACGCCGGCGGCCAAGGCGCGTCTCGAACCCGCCCTCGACGCCGGCAATGTCAGGCAGACGATGGCCGCGCCGGCCACCGCGATCGTCGCGTACGATCTCGAGTTCTATGAAAAGATGCCGCTGCTCGCGCCGCACGCCGACGTACGCAGTGCGTTCGTCGGCAAGCCGGAGCTGATCCGCAGCACGGCTTTCCGCAATGGGTCGCTTCAGGGCGGCTACCTGATGCTCGCGGCACGTGCACTGGGGCTCGACTGCGGGCCGATGTCGGGCTTCGATAACGCCAGGGTCGACGCCGAATTCTTTCCCGGTGGCGTAATCAAATCGAATTTTCTGTGCAATCTCGGCTATGGCGACCCGGCAAGGCTCCGTCCGCGCGCGCCCCGCCTCGCGTTCGACGTGGCGTGCCGGATCGACTAGCGCTAGTTCGATCCGGGCGACGAATCACTTCCGCATCAATCGATGCACGCGGTTAGGGATTGCCGTCCCGCTGCTTGAGCCCGGTCACCATCGACAGCGACCACGGCCGCATCGCGACCAGCATGCCGGTGGTCGCGCGGCGCTGCGACGGCAACGTGCTGTCCAGCTCCGCGAGCTCGAGGAACTCAGTGGCGAGCCGTTCGAGCTTTCGTTGCAGCAGTTCGTATGAGGCCTTGGACAGTTCGCGGTATTCGAACCGAAACAGTCCGCCGACACGGTGGAACTTGGCCCCGATGAATTCACTTACGACGCGTTGGCCGTGGACGGCGTGGATCGGCCCTCCAGGATGCAGGCGCAGCAGATTCGGCACCCTGACCCGAACGCGATCGTGCGGCAGCAGGTCGATCAGACCCAGCCGGTCGAGCCGCACCAAGAGCCTCGTCAACTCCGCACGCGAAAGCTCGTAACGCGCGACGATGTCGGCGGCTTTCCATTCGCTCAGCAACAGGTAGAACACCCCAAGCAGCGTCGCATCCCTGGCGAGCGCCGTTTCCTGCTTGTTCGTCATTTCGCGGACCTCGCCGGCACTGGTTCGCGCAATCCTCGCGAGCTCGAAGAAATCGATCTCGAGCAGACGGCAGAAGGTCTCCAGCCGCTTGAGCGTGAACGTTCGCGCCGAGAACAGCCGCTTGACGCTCGCTTCCGAAAGTCCGACGCGGGCCGCGACCGCGGCGTACGTCAGGCTTTGCGCCTTCAGCAGTTTTTTCAGTGTGTCGACCAGTTGCTGTGCATCGGTCACCGACGGCTCCGGGTAGCGCGTTCCGAAGCGGATCGTATCAGTATCCGATACCTGTTAGCAAGAGTTTTGACTTATGACACCACCACCGCAGAATTGGCGCCGCGGGCAGGAAGACGTCCGCCTTCGTCACCACTGGAGCTTGCCATGCATGTCAGACGTGCCCTTGCTACTGGTTTGATCGTCGTAGCACCCGTTGCCACACTGTTCGCATCCGCGCCGGTCCTCGCTCAGGACAGCATCGCAGCGTCGGTCTACGCGTCGCAAACCTCACTGGCGGCGTCCGGCATGATCGTCGATGGGAGCATCGGCGTAATTCAAGCCGGGAGCGACCTGGTGGTCACCGCAGTGCGGCCGCTTGCCGACGCGAGCGTCATCGTACTGCGCGATCTCGCGACAGGTTCCGAAGTCTCGGTCCGGATCTCCAGTGAAATCGGCCGCAGCGTATCGCTCGCAGTCGGCGAAAGCGTCGTCGTGGTCGCCGAGGCCACCGGCAGTTCGCTGATCGCTTTTGGAAAACTGATCGCATTCATTCCCAACGAGGTTGGCAGGGCGCTGCTTTACCAGGCGCGCTCCACCCAGCGCTAAAGGCCGCCCCCATGCGCCGCCTTGTCCTGGCCGTCACGCTGGTATGGTTCGCATCCGCTGCCTTCGCCGGCCAAGCGTGCACCGAGAAGACTCTCAGTCCGGCCGACGTGCGCGCCGCGCTGACGCTCGCCCTCGACGTGCGCGACGCGCTCGACCGCGAGCACGCCGAGATCGCCCTGGTCGCGCGGGTCGGGCGCGACATGTCGCGCTACGGCATGCGTTATTCGCACGTTGCGTTTGCGTGGCGCGGGCACCCTCGCGGCGACTGGACGATGGTCGAGGAGCTCAATCAGTGCGGCACCGCGAGTTCGGCGCTCTACGACGACGGCCTCGCCAACTTCTTTCTCGACGACATGTTCGCGTATGAAGCAAAGGTCGTCATCCCGTCGCCATCGGTCCAGCGCAGGATTGCGACGGTGCTGGTCGCCGGACACGGCGGTCGATTTCACGAACCGCACTACAACCTGGTCGCCTACCCTTTCGCCACCCGGTACCAGAACTCGAACCAGTGGCTGCTGGAGACGCTCGTCGAGGCGCTTGCCGAGCGACCGATCGGCAATCGCACGGAGGCGCAGGCGTGGTTGCGCAGCGCGGGGTTCCGGCCGAGCACGCTGTACGTGCCGCCGATGGAACGACTCGGCGCCCAGCTGTTTCGCGCCAACGTCGCCTTCGACGACCAGCCAATCGAACGGCGCATGGCCGGAAAGATCGACGTCGTCAGCGCGGAGTCGGTGCTCGATTTCGTCCAGCGCGTCGATCCGGCGGCGGTCGCGCGCCTAATCGCCGTCGACCAGCACAGATAACTTCAGAGGAGCCGCGTTCAGTCAATCCGCTCGTACGCGGGCAAGGTCAGGAACTCGACGAACGAATCGTCATTGACCAGATCAGCGAAAATCGCGGCCGCCTCGTCGTAGCGACCTTCGCCAAAAACATCGCCGAGCAGCTGCCGGATCTTGCTCATTTCCTCCGGGATCATCGCGGCGACCATCGCCTTGCTGATCGTGCGCCCGTCGTCGAGCTTGCCTTTCGACGAACGGATCCATTGCCACACCTGCGAGCGCGAGATCTCCGCTGTCGCCGCGTCTTCCATCAGGTTGTAGATCGGTACGGCGCCCTGGCCGGCGAGCCAGGCGCCGATGTACTGGATCGCGACGTTGATGTTGAGCCGCAAGCCACCCTCGGTGATCGGCGCCTCCGGCTCGAAGCGCAGGAGGTCGGAAGCACTGACGTTCACGTCGTCGCGTTTCTTGTGCGCGATCTGGTTCGGCGTCGGCATCAGCCGGTCGAACGCCTCCTTGGCCAGCTGGACCATGCCCGGATGCGCGACCCAGGTGCCGTCGTGGCCGTAGCTCGCCTCGCGCTCCTTGTCGGCCTTGACGCTGGCAAACGCGGCGGTGTTGGCCTTCTCGTCGTTCTTCACCGGTATTTGCGCCGCCATGCCGCCCATCGCGTGAGTCGCGCGCCGGTGGCAGGTCTTGATGCAAAGCTCGGCGTAGGAGCGCATGAAGTGCGTCGTCATCGTCACCAGTGCGCGGTCGGCGAGGCAGAAATCGCGGTTGTTGCGGAACTTCTTAATGCACGAAAAGATGTAATCCCAACGTCCGCAGTTGAGCCCGGCCGAATGCTCGCGGAGCTCGTACAGGATCTCGTCCATTTCAAATGCCGCGAGAATCGTCTCGACCAGCACCGTCGCCTTGATCGTCCCCAAAGGCACGCCGAGCTCCTCCTGCGCCATGACGAAGACGTCATTCCACAGGCGGGCTTCGAGATGGCTCTCGAGCTTCGGCAGATAGAAATAGGGTCCGCTGCCGCGGGCGGACAACTCCTTCGCGTTGTGGAAAAAATATAGCGCGAAATCGAAAATTCCGCCCGATACCGGAGCGCCGTCGATCAAGACATGCTTTTCGGGCAGGTGCCAGCCGCGCGGGCGCACGAACAGCGTGGCCGTCTTCTCGTCCAACCGGTACGCCTTGCCCTCCGGGCTCGTGTAGTCGATCTGCCGTCGAATGGCGTCGCGCAGATTGATCTGACCTTGGATGTTGTTGTCCCACTTCGGCGTGTTGGCGTCCTCGAAGTCCGCCATGAAGACGCTCGCGCCGGAATTGAGAGCGTTGATAATCATCTTGCGGTCGACCGGCCCGGTGATTTCGACGCGGCGATCCTGGATGTCCGCGGGCACCGGCGCGCAGGTCCAATTCGCTTCGCGGATCGCGCGCGTTGCCGGCAGGAAATCGGGCAGCTGGCCGGCATCGAACTGCGTCTGGCGGTCGGAGCGCAGCGCCAGCAGCTCCGCGCGGCGGTCACCGAAGGCGCGCTGCAGGCGCGCGACAAAGCTCATCGCCTCCGGCGTCAGGATTTCGGCAAAGGCCGCGCTGACGGCGGCGGAGATCACGATGCCCGGCCCGTATGGGCGAACGCTCATCGACCGTTCCTTTGTTTTGCGGCAAATGCCCGGACCCGGAATCCGGACGACAGCGTCGCAAGGCAATGCTGCACTGCGGAAATCATAGCAGAACGCGTGCATTGCCGCAGTGCATCCGCTCACCACAACTATTTCACCCAGCCCTCCCCCGGCCTGCCGGGCAGCGGCGCGAGCGTGATATTCCACGACAAGCTGATCCGGGGTCGCTGGCCGCGGTAAGGATTGACGCTGTGCAGATAATCACTCGCGAAGATGATCATCGTGCCCGGCGTCATCGTCGGCATCAGATGCTGCGTCACGCGACCCGGCTCGTGCGGGCAGCAGACGGGAATGCGCGCATCGGCAAAGCAGAGCTTGCCGGCGAGCGGGTCGTGCGGATCGTCGTCGCCTGGGTCGAGCATGTAGACGATGCTAGCGTTGGAGCGCAAATGGCTGTGCGGCATGCAGTAATCGCCGCTGCGATAGATGCTGCCCCAGCTGTCATCGGCATAGACCGGCTGCCGCGAGAGCGTCTGATGGGCCAGCATCAATGCGCGGCCGTGGATCAGCGTGGCGCAGGAAGCGTTCCAGCCCGGGATATTGCGCACCTTGGTGCCGCAGGCGCCGCGAAACATCGCATCGCGAAAACGCGGGTCGTTTTCGGCAGCCAGCGCGGCCGCGACGAGTGCCGGATGATAGTCCGCATGATCGCTGAACGTCGTGACCGCCATCAGCGGCGCCGACAGGGGCGCTACGCTCTGGCCGACCGGCCACAGCGGCACTTCGGCGCCGGCCACGCGGACCGACGCGGGTAGCGCGACCTGCTCGCCGGCCGATGGCGGCGATCCGGCGCCGGACGCCTGCATCGCCTTCGCTATGCCGCGGCCGCGGCCCAGCAGCCCTCGTCAGGCATTCGCGACTTGCTTCGCGCGCGGCAAGCTTGCCCAGCCGCGCTCGACCGCGCGGTTGGTGGCGCTGATCACCGCGCGCAAGGTTGCGGTGACGATGTTCGGGTCGAGCCCGACGCCATAGCAGGTTCGGTCGGCGCCGACGCGAAGCTGGACGTAGGCCACCGCCGTCGCGTCCTCGCCGCTGCCGACGCCGTGCTCGTGATAGTTCAGCACATGCACGTCGAGCCCCGTCGCCGTACGCAGCGCGCGGATGAAGGCGTCGACCGGGCCGTTGCCGTCACCGGCGAGCACCGCTTCGATGCCATCGATCTTGAGCCGCGCGGTCAGGTGCTCGATCGCGCCGTCGGCGGCGCTGTGCTGGGCCCGGTGGTCGACGTAGGCGATCGGAGCCGCCGCCCGCAGGTACTCGCGCTCGAACGCGGCGTGTATTTCGGATGACGAGAGCTCCTTGCCGGTGGCGTCGGTGATCTGCTGGATGACCTGGCTGAACTCGATCTGCAGCAGGCGCGGCAGCGCCAGGCCGTAGTCGCGCTCGAGGAGATAGGCAATCCCGCCCTTGCCGGACTGGCTGTTGACGCGAATGACCGCTTCGTAGGTGCGGCCGACGTCAGCGGGGTCGATCGGAAGGTAAGGAACTTCCCACAGATCCCTGCCGGCCGCCTCGGCCTCGCGCTGCGCGGCAAGGCCCTTCTTGATCGCATCCTGGTGCGACCCGGAGAACGCGGTAAAGACCAGCTCACCCGCGTACGGATGCCGCGGATGGACCGGTAGATCGGTGCAGTACTCGGCGGTGCGGATGATCACCCCCATGTCGGAAAAATCCAGTCCGGGATCGATGCCCTGCGAGTAGAGGTTCATCGCGAGAGTGACGAGGCACACGTTGCCGGTGCGCTCGCCGTTGCCGAACAGGCAGCCTTCGATGCGGTCGGCGC
>JBDTXW010000040.1:0-15241 GCA_040005975.1 Betaproteobacteria bacterium
ATGTGTTCCTGATCAACATCCTGCCCGACCAGCTCGACGGCATGCGCGCGCTGCTTACCACGCGGCTCGGCGCGGAAGTGCCGCTCTATCCGATGGTGCGGGGCCGCCTGGTCGCGGTCAACGACGTGCCCATCGATTCGACGCGCCTGACCGATGCGCGTGCGCGCCGGCTCGCTGAGCGCGAATTCAACCTGTCGTGGATGCAGGACCTGCCGCGCAGCAATCGAGTCGTCGCCGGGCAATGGTGGCGGGCTGGCGAGACAGGCGTGATGTCGCTCGAGGATGGCATCGCCGAAACGCTGGGCGTCAAGCTCGGTGACGTCCTCACCTACGACATCGTCGGCACGCGCGTCAGCGCGCGCATCGAAAACCTGCGCAAGGTCGACTGGGACAGCTTTCGCGTCAATTTTTTCGCGCTCTATCCGCCGCACATGCTCGACGGTCTGCCGACGACGTATATCGCCGCGGCACGTGCACCGGTGAACGACGCTGGCTGGCTCAACGGATTGCTCTCGCAGTTTCCGAATGTTCTCGCGATCGACGTCGGCGAGCTGCTGCAACAGGTCAGTGCCATCGTCGAGCAGGTCGCGCGCGCCGTTGAATTCGTGTTCCTTTTCACGCTGGCCGGCGGCGTGCTGGTGCTCGAGGCGGCGATCGCGGCGACACAGGACGAGCGCCTTTACGACGCGGCCGTGCTGCGCACGCTCGGCGCGAGCCGTCGCCAGTTGATGGCAGCGCAACTCGCCGAGTTCCTGGCGCTGGGGATGCTGTCGGGGCTGGTGGCGGCGGGCGGCGCGACGGCAACCGCGTATGTGCTGGCCGATCGGGTGTTTCACATACCGTTCGGCTGGGACCCGTGGCTGTGGGTGATCGGGGTCGTCGGCGGAGCGGTTGGCGTGGCCGCTGCCGGCTGGATGGGCACGCGGCGGACGATGCGCCAGCCGCCGCTAGCGTTGCTGCGCCAGTTCGGCTAGAGCGGCAGGAACCGAACCGGGGTCGCGGCTATCAAATGAGAACGATTCGCGTTACGATAAGCGAATCCCCCGTTTTGCCCGACGGAACCCCGACGCTGCGTAACGATCATGGGTAACGCCCTTTTCATCATCTGGCGCGAATCAGCCGAAGCGATGCTGGTCGTTGGCATCCTTTACGCGTGGCTGCGCAAGCATCCGGACGTCAGCCGCGGCATGCGTTACCTCTGGGGAGGGGTCGGCGCCGGCATTGCGCTCGCACTGATGCTGGCCGCCGTCATGCTGGGCATCGCCAGGACCTTGTCCGACCAAGGCCTCGAGTATTTCCAGACGGCGATGATGCTGATCGCCGCCGCGCTGATCGTGCAGATGGTCTTCTGGATGCGGCGGCACGGACGGACGTTCAAGCGCGAGCTCGAGCACGACATGCAAAAGAACGCCTCCGCGGCGAACTGGTGGGGGATGCTCGTCGTCGTCGCGCTGGCGGTCGGGCGCGAGAGCGCCGAGGCCGTGGTGTTTCTCTACGGGCTCGGCACGCAATATGCGAGCGCGTGGGGCTTTGCCGGCATCCTCGTGCTGGGCGTGGGCGCCGCGCTGGCGACGTTCTGGCTATTGCAGCAAGGCGGCAGGATCGTTTCGTGGCGCACGTTCTTTCGAATCAGCGAAATCCTGCTATTGCTGCTCGCGGGCGCGCTGCTGATCGGCGCGGTCGAAAAGCTCATGTCGTTCGATCTGCTGCCCCCGCTGGTCGATCCGCTCTGGGATACGTCGGCCATTCTCGACGACGGTAGCCGTGTCGGCAGCCTGGTCGCCGCGTTCACCGGATATCGCTCGCAGCCGTCGTTGCTGGCGCTGCTGGTGCTGGCGGCTTACTGGGCGGGCGTGGTCGCGTTGCTGCGCCGCGCCTCGCGTTGAGGTCAGCGGCCGGCGAAAACATCCTCGCGGCGCAGCAGGCGTGCCGCAGCGAGCAGCGCGGCGATCGTCAGCAGCAGCGGCAGCGTGGCGCTCTGCAGCCAGACGGCGGTCGCGATCGCATCGCCGCGAAGCGCGCGCGCGAGCAGCGTGTACTGGCTCGAGACGGGCACCCAGAGGAGCCACGCCGGCTCCTTTTTCTGAAGGAAGAGCTGCACGACCGGCACCATGCTGACGACGAACACCAGCGCCGAGACGTTGCTCTGCGCCTCCTTGAGCGTGCGGCCGCGGAGGCCCACATACAACAGCACCGCGGGCAGCAGCATCACCAGTGGAAGCAGGATCGCCACGAAGCGCAGCAGCTCGGCGCCGCCGAACAGGAACGGCACACCGATCGCCGGCAGCGGCGCGAAGTTGAGCGTCAGATAGAACCCGGCCAACGTCAGCAGTACGACCAGAAGGTCGAAGCTGCCGATCGCCATCCACTTGCCGACGGCAAGCTGCCAGGTGGAAATTGGCGTCGCGAGCAGCGGCTCGAGCGAGCCGCGCTCCCGCTCACCCGCCGTAGCGTCGAGTGCGACCGCGATGCTGCCCATCAACGCTGCGAACAGGCCGTAGTAGGCGACCAGGAACAGGATCAGCGAACCGCTTTGCTGCGGCGTCGCCAGGTCGACGCCCTGCACCTCGAGCGGCGAGGCAACTTGCGGCGCGACGCCGCGAAGGAGCAGGCGTTGCGTGCCCCATTGCCGGTTGTACGCGCGAAGCAGCGATTCGGCCGACTCGATCGCGGCGCGCGCGCGATCGCGCGAGCGATCGTAGACCAGCCTGACGGTCGCGGCCTTGCCGGCGGCGACGTCGCCTTCGAACGCCGCATCGATCGCCAGCACGACATCGAGATCGCCGCTCCTAATCTTTGCCTCGTAGTCGTTGGGTGCCGCCTCGATCGTCACTTGCTGCCGTTTCAAGAACGCGATCAACGCCGGCGCATTGCCTGCGCCTTGCACCGGAAGCTTGAGATCGCGCGCCTTTTCCGCCTGACTCGCGGCCATGTTGAGAATCAGCGTGAAAAAGATGGGCCCGGCGGCAATCGCGGTCAGCAGCGTCACCAGCATCGTGCGCCGGTCGCGCAAGGTATCGGTCAGTTCCTTGCCACTGACGGTGAGGATGCGGTCGAGCGCCGTCACGTCGTCCCTCTTGGCGTATTCATGCCGCGAGGCCTTCAGCCGATCCGAGGAGGCTCACGAACGCGTCCTCGAGCGAAGCTTCGCCGGTGCGCGCCAGGAGCTCGGCGCCGGTGCCGGTGGCCTGCACCCGGCCGCGGCCGAGGATGACGATGCGGTCGCAGAGCAGGGCGACCTCCTGCATGACGTGGGTCGATATCAGGATGCACTTCCCGGCGGCGCGGAGCGAGCGCAGCAACTCGCGCAGGCCGCGGATGCTCATGACGTCGAGGCCGCCGGTCGGCTCGTCGAGCATGATCGTAGCTGGATCGTGAACCAGCGCGCGGGCGATCGCGACCTTCATTTTCTCGCCCTGCGAAAAACCCTGTGTGCGCCGATCGGCGAGCGCGGCGAGCCCGAGCTGGCCGAGCAGCGAGTCGATGCGCGCTTCCAGCGCCGTCCCGCCCAAGCCCTGCAGCCTGCCGTAGTAGCGCACATTCTCGCGCGCGGTGAGCCGCGCGTAGAGCCCGCGGGCATCGGACAACACGCCGATGCGGCTGCGCACGCACGCTCGCTCGCGCACGATGTCGAACCCATCGATCGTCGCGGTTCCCGCGTCGGGCGGTATCAGGGTCGCGAGCATGCGCAGCACCGTTGTCTTGCCGGCGCCGTTCGGTCCCAGCAGGCCGGTGATCGCGGCGTCCGCGGCGACGAACCTCGCGCCGTCGACGGCGCGAATTGCCCGTTGCTTGCCGAACGTCTTGATTAGGCCGTCGACGACGATCATCGCGCTTCGAGCAGCGACTCGTAGAGCGGCGGCCGGGTGCTTGCACTGAAATAGTCGATGCAGGATTGCGGCAACGTCGCAAACCCGGCTTCGTCGACGAATTTCTCGATCAGGCGCGGTGCGCAGGCGTGCGGCGATACGATATGGCCGTAGCCGGCGGCGATGATATGGCGGCTGTGCGCCAAGGTCCTCGCGACTTCCTCGCCTGCCGCCGGCGGCGTGACCGGATCCAGACCACCCGACAGGATCAGCACCGGCTTGTCACTGGCCACGGGCGCGTAGAAATCGGGCGGCACCGGCGGGCGCGGCCAGCCGTCGCAGGCAGCGAGTTCGCGCCGCATGAGCGCCGGTGCGCGCAGCGCCGACAGCATGCGATCGGTCTCGGCTGCGGTGATGTGCGGCGCATCCTCGGCGCAGATCACCGCGAAGTGCAGCGCGAGATTCATCGTCCGGGCGACGTCGTCTCCCAACAGCATCGATGCGGCCGTCAGCGGCGCGTAGTCGCCGGCCGCCGCGCGAGCGAGAAGCGGCGGAATCAGGCTTCCTAGTTCCGGCGCATAGAGCAGGCCTTGCAGCGCTGCAATGAGCATGTCGAACGACGGCTTGAGCGCTCGCTCGGCGCCGGTGCGGGGGTCGGCGACGATGATTGCGCGCGCCGTATCGAGATCGGCATGAATGTGCGCGAGCGTCGCGTCGAGGGCGGGATATGCCCGCCCGCACGCCGGACTCTCGGCGCACGCAGCAAATACCTGATCGAGCGCGGCCTCGCGCGATGGCCAGGGGTCGAGGCTGATACGCATCGCTGGCGACGCGGCGCCGTCGAGGATGACGCTGCGCACGTGCTGCGGGTACCGGCGCAGGTATTCCAGAGCAACGCGCGTTCCATACGAACCGCCCCAGAGGTTGATCCGGTCGTAACCGAGCGCTACGCGGACCGCGTCGACATCGGCCACGACGGCGGACGTTGTGTACTGGGCGGGATCGGCGTCGCCGCTCGCGCGCAATTCGGCGATGCAGCGCTGTGCCGCGACGGCGATCGTCTCGGCCTCGACGAGATCGTCGAAGGCATCGCGCGGCGCGAGAGCCGCGCAGCGCAACGGTGCCGATCTCCCACTGCCGCGCGGATCGATCAGCACGATGTCGCGGTTGCGGCGCACGCCGCCCAGCGCCCCGGCCAGCGGCGCGAGCGCGTCGGAGGATTGGCCCGGCCCGCCCGGCAGCATGACCAGAGGATCGGGGCGTGGCGACAGCGTGGCCGCAGGCAGGACGACGACGGCGATCGCTAATTTGCGCCCCGCCGGTTGGCCGCGGTCTTCCGGAACGAAGACGCTGCCGCACTGTGCGGCACTGGTGAGCTTCGGCAGCCGGCATTCGGTCAGGACGATCTGGCGGACGGGCGCCTTGCTGCCGCACGCTGCGACGAAACCGACGACGAGGCAAAGCGCCGCGCCATGCGCGGTCCACCGGGCGCACGTCATTGCGCGCCGTGCGGCGTCGGGCCAATGCGGCATGCGCGAATTCTAGCAGAGCACGCGCGACGCGCCGTGTGCGTGTGGACACGAGTGATCGCGCTTCCTATACTGCATCGTTACCTTCATTCGGCTCCCGCCATGCCGCAGCGTCTCGAACCGGGCATCGTCACCGATTTGCGCGATCGCCTGACGTACGCCGGTTATCTTTGCCTCGATTCGCTGCTGACGGCACAGAAACCACTGTCCGGCTCGGCGTCGACGCCGGCGCGCCATGATGAAATGATGTTCATCATCCAGCATCAGACCTCCGAATTGTGGATGAAGCTGATGATCCACGAGCTCGAGGCCGCGATCCGCTTCGTCCAAGCCGACCAGCTCAATTCGTGCTTCAAGATCCTCGCGCGCGTCAAGCTGATCCAGAAGCAGCTGTTCGAGCAGTGGGCGGTGCTGGAAACGCTGACGCCGTCGGAGTACGAGGCGTTCCGGCCGACCCTCGGCAGCTCGTCGGGCTTTCAATCGCCGCAGTACCGGGCAATCGAGTTCCTGCTCGGCAACAAGGATCGCGCCCGGGCCGACATCTTCAGCTACGACCCCGCAACGCATGGCGAGCTGATCGGGTTGCTCGAAGCGCCTTCCCTCTACGACGAGTTCCTGCGCCACCTGTCGCGGCGCGGGCTGCCGGTGCCGGCGGAATGCGTCGAGCGCGACTGGTCGTCGCCGCACCAGCGCAACGCGGCCCTGGTCGACGTGTTCAAAACGATCTACGACAACCCGCAGCAGTACTGGGATGCCTACGAGATGGCCGAAAAGCTGGTCGACGTCGAGGAGGGCTTTCAACTCTGGCGCTTTCGCCATATGAAGACCGTCGAGCGCATCATCGGGCACAAGACCGGTACCGGAGGATCCAGCGGCGTCGCGTTTTTACGGCGCGCGCTCGAGCATACTTTCTTTCCCGAGCTGATCGACGTGCGCACCGTGATCGGCACCCGATGAGCCCGCGCGCCGACACCGCGGCGGCGATCGCGGCAGCGGTCGCCGCGATGGGTCCCGCCCCGCTGACCGAGGAAGGCGTCGCTCGCCACATCGCGCCGCTGTTTTCGCGCGTGCTGTCCGGTCCCGAGCGGCCGATCTACCTCGCCAACCATTCGCTCGGCCGGCCGCTCGACGCGACCGCCGCCGACGTCGCCGAAGCGCTGGGCCTGTGGCAATCGAGGCTCGGCAACGCCTGGGATGCCTGGTCGGGGGAGATCGCCGCGTATCGGTCCCGGCTCGCCGACTTGCTGCACGCGCCGCGGGCGGACTGCGTGGTGCCGAAGACCAGTGCGGGGCAGGGCCTGCGCGCGGTATTGAACAGTTACGATCGCGTCCCACGCGTCGTGGCGACCCGCGGCGAATTCGACTCGATCGACGTCATCCTCAGGCAGTACGCGCGTCGCGGGCGCATCGATCTGCGTTTCGTCGAGGCCCGCGCCGACGGGACGTTCGGCGCCGCAGAGCTCTTCGCCGCCGTTCGCGGGGTCGATCTGGTGGTCGTCTCGCAGGTCGTATTCAACACCGGCCAGGTGCTGACCGAGTTACCCGCGCTGATCGCCGCGGCCCACGCGAGCGGCGCGCGCGTGCTGGTCGACGTCTATCATTCGCTCGGCGTGATGCCGGTCGACATCGCCTTGGTCGACGCCGACTTCGCGATCGGCGGCAGCTACAAGTATCTGCGCGGCGGTCCGGGAGCCGGGTACCTGTATCTGCATCCGCGCCATCTCGACGGCAGCTTCCAGACGCTGGACATCGGATGGTTTGCCAAGAAGGCCCCGTTCGACTACGTGCGGCCTGATCCGCCGGAATTCGCCGCCGGTGGCGACGCCCTGCTGGAATCGACGCCACCGGTGCTGACCTGCTACCAGGCGCGCGCGGGGCAGCTGTTCACGCTGGCGGTTGGCGTCGATCGGCTGCGCGCCTATTCACTGGCGCAGCAGCGCATTCTCATCGGACTGCTGGGCCAACACGGCGTCGGCGCCGAAGGCGGCTCCGACGATCGTGGCGCGTTCGTCGTCGTGCGCTGCGCACAAGCGCGGGCATGGGCCGGTGAGCTCGAGCGTCGCGGCGTGATCGTCGACTCCCGCGGCGAGCTTCTGCGCCTTTGCCCCGACCTGCTGACGACGCAAGCGGAGCTCGCCGGTGCCGCCGAGCGGTTGGGTGACGTCGCGGCGGCGCGCTAGAGTCTTGCGACAGCGAACGCCCTACTCGTCGAAGCTCTGGAAGAAGCCACCGGAAGGCGGCGCTTCCTTGCGCGCGCTGTCGAGGCCGGTTTTGATCCGCGCCGCATCGGCGAAAAATGCCTCTTCGCTTTGCGGCGCCGCCAGCCGCAGCAGCGGCGGTTTCAGATGGCGCACGTACGCTTGCTGGCCAAAGCGCGAGCGAGTCTCCGCCAGCGCAATCGACTGGGTGGCGATGGCCACCGCGGTGAACGCGGCCAGCGTTGCCGCCTTGGCCTTGAGTCGCGCCGGGCTGATCTCGCGCAGTTGAAAGAAGCACAGCGTGGCGAACAGCAGCCAGTTCGCGACATAGCCGTAATCGGCGAGCCAGCGCCACGACAGCGAAAATGCGGCATAGTCGATCAGCTCGTCAAACAGCGCGAATGCGAGCACGCCGATCAGCGCAATGCGCAGGTGCCGCTCGAACCGCGCGTGACCGGTAAAGATGCGCGACAGAATCGCCCAGGCGGTCGTCCAGACCAGCACCAGCAGCGCGACGATGAGGAGGGGCAGCAGATAATAGGCGGTCTTGGGCTCCGCGGTCTCGGCGAGCCACAGGTTGACGATCTCCAGTCCGAGCACAACGGCGATCAGCGACAGCACGGCCGGCAGAACCCGCGTCGATGTCGCGAGCCGGCGCTCCGGCGCGACTGGGTAGCTCGCCTCGCGCACACGCAAGTACGTGCGGCCGATACGGATCGGGTGTTCTCCGTCGAGCACGAGGCGCGCCGAACGTCGGTCACCGTCGCCTTCGTAGAGCCCATTCGTGCTGCCCAGGTCTTCGGCGACCAGAGTCCCATCGCCGTCGCGGTAGATCCGCAGATGGTGCGGCGCGACCGTCGGATCGTCGATCACGACATCGTTGTCATAGGCGCGTCCGATCGTCGTCCCCGAGGCGTCGCAGCGGTGGCGCGCGACGACGTCGCGATGCCGCGACAGAACCTCGACCGAGATCATTTCGCCCACGAGACCGCTCCCAGGAATCGCTTCGCCAACGCCATCGCATTGCCGTAAGTGACGCCTTGCATCGATAGCCGCGAAATCAATGCCTCGCGGCTGCGGTCCTGCGTGACGGCGACGACCGATACGTCATAGAGGTCGTCGAACTCGCGATAGGCCCGCGCACACCATACCGCCCGCAGCATCGGATGCGCGCCGTCGGTCGCAGCGTCGATGAAATCCTCGTGGCATCGCTGCGACGTCAGCCGCTTGGGCGAGCGCGCGCCGGTGCCAAACCACGACGGCTGGTATTGTCGCGAAAGAAACGTGCTGAACTGGAACGCGTTGAGATCGACGCTGCGTACGTAGGAATGCGTAAGCTCGACTTGGCCGGTTTGCAAGTCGCCCGCAATGAACAGCGATGTCTGCATGCTGCAGTTGGTCGTACTGGCGAGCGCCCGCGGCTTGGGCAACACGTCGGCGTTGGTTCGCGCCCAGCAAGTGAACCACGACGCATTGCTCTCAGGCGCAAGGTAGGGCCCGAAAGCGCTGGTGCGGAATCCCTGTTCGCCCAGGGCCTGGTACAGCCCTGCCTGCCAGGCGCCGAGCTGGCGCCCGATCTCCTGCCGGCTGTCGGCTGTCGTGAGCGGCGGCGAAGTACGCGCGCGGTCGACCAGCGCCTTGGCAAACCGCGCCGGCACCAGGAAGCTCACCAACTCGCCGCCCACATGCTTGGCGACGTTGATGCCGACGATTTCGCCATCGGTCGTCACGACCGGGCCGCCGCTCATGCCGGGATTGATGGCGCCGGAAAAATGGATGCGCTCGTTGTAGCTGCGCTCGACCAGGCCGTTGTACGTTCCATCAACGATCGTGAATCCCAGATCGAGCGGATTGCCCATCGCGTAGATGCGCTGGCCCTTCGGCATAGTGCCTGCTAGCGCGCGGGCATTGAACACGAAAAACGGCCGGTTCTGGCCGTCGCTGCGGGCCTCGAGTTGCACGACGGCGAGATCGTTGACGACGTCGATCGCGCGCAGTTTGACCAGCCCGTGCGAGCCGTCGGGTGCGGCATACTCGAGGCGATAGGTCGCCGGTTCCAGCGCGTACTGCGACACGACGTGGTAATTGGTCACCGCCAGGCCATCGGCGCTTATCAGAAAGCCGGAGCCGAGCGATGCCTGTCGTCCGGCGGAATCGAGCAGCGTCCGGATCTGCAGCAACCGGGGCCGCGCGCTGGCGTAGACGCGGTCGGCGGTGGATGGCTGGCCTTCGCTCCCGTTTTGCGCCCCGTCGGGTTGCGCGACCGCAGCCGCGCAGCACGCGATCGCCGGAAACGCCGCCAGGGCCGAACGTCGCAACAAAGAGAAAATCCGCAGCATCGCGCTCCAGCTAGCCCTTGCGGGTAACGACCGTCACCAGCGCAAGCAGGACTCCGACAAAAATCGCCGCGCCCAGCAGGCCGGCGATGACGACGTAGACCGGCTTGATCGTCACCATGTCGCGCTCCCCCACGCCCTTGCGGCGGATCCCGAAAAAGCTCCAGAACACCGCAGCGATCGCCTGCAGGAATCCCGCCTTGCGCCTGGCGCCGAGCGGCTGTTGCGGGATTGGAGGCGGGGCGGGATCCGGCATGACCGTCGATCCGGCGGATGCGACGGCCAAGGCTATCATAGCGGTCGGGGTCCCTGCATCCGGCGGCTCCGCAGCAGCGTATATCGGCGGTACAGCGCTTCCCGCGCTGCCAACACAGTAGAGGAGAGACGAGATGAACGCGATGCTTCACCCATTGCGGTTCCCGGCGCTGCTGGGCATGGTCCTGCTGCTCAACGCCTGCCAGAACAGGGGCATGATGCCGGCGCAGAAATCGCTCTACGATCGGCTCGGTGGCAAGGACGCGATCGTCGCCGTCGTCGACGATTTCGTCGCCAACGTCGCGGCCGACAACCGCATCAACCGCTATTTCGCCAAGACCGACATCCCACGGCTGAAGACTAATCTGGCCGATCAGATCTGCGCCGGCACCGGCGGCCCATGCACCTACAAGGGCCGCGACATGAAGACCGCGCACGCCGGGATGGGACTCACCAATGCCGACTTCGACGCGCTGGTCGGCGACCTGGTCAAGACCCTGGACAAATTCAAAGTGCCGGACAAGGAAAAAGGCGAGCTCCTGGGCATTCTCGGACCGATGCGCCCATCGATCGTCGGCCAGTAGGCCGCGGCAAGACAGCGCCCCGAAAGCGAGCGATCTCGCGTTCGGGGCGCCGGTTCGCGCAATGCGCACGAAATCAAGCGCTTGAGCACCGTGCGCGACTTGAAATACCGTGTAGCCTGCCCCATCTGCGGCATAGGTTCGGATGACGCGAGGGACGGCTCATGCGTTTCGACAAATTCACCACCAAGCTGCAACAGGCGCTCGCCGATGCGCAAAGCCTGGCGCTGGGCAATGACAACGGCTTTGTCGAGCCGCAGCACCTGCTCGCGAGCCTGCTCTCGCAGGAGGACGGAGGGACCGCGTCGCTGCTCGCGCGCGCCGGGGTCAACGTTCCTGCGCTGAAGGCGGCAACCGACAAGGCGATCGCCCGCCTGCCGAAGGTCGAAGGGCAGGGCGGCGAAATCAGCGTTTCGCGCGAGCTGGGCAACCTGCTTAATCTGACCGACAAGATCGCCACCAAGCGCGGCGATCAATTCATCGCCAGCGAATTGTTCCTGCTCGCGCTGGCCGAAGACAAGGGCGAAACGGGCAGGCTGCTGAAAGAGCACGGCCTGACGAAGAAAGCGCTCGAATCGGCGATCGAGGCGGTGCGCGGCGGTGCGGCCGTCGACTCGCAGGAAGCCGAAGGCCAGCGCGAGGCGCTGAAGAAATACACGCTCGATCTGACCGAGCGCGCGCGCCAGGGTAAGCTCGACCCGGTGATCGGGCGCGACGACGAGATCCGCCGCACGATCCAGATCCTGCAGCGCAGGACCAAGAACAATCCGGTGCTGATCGGCGAGCCGGGAGTCGGCAAAACCGCGATCGTCGAAGGGCTGGCGCAGCGCATCGTCAACGGTGAAGTGCCCGAGACGCTGAAGAACAAGCGCGTGCTGTCGCTCGACATGGCGATGCTTCTCGCCGGCGCCAAGTATCGCGGCGAATTCGAGGAGCGGCTCAAAGCCGTGCTCAAGGACATCGCGGCCGACGAAGGCCGCACGATCGTTTTCATCGACGAGCTGCACACGATGGTCGGCGCCGGCAAGGCCGAGGGCGCGATCGATGCCGGCAACATGCTCAAGCCCGCGCTCGCTCGCGGCGAATTGCATTGTGTGGGCGCAACGACGCTCGACGAATATCGCAAGTACATCGAAAAGGACGCGGCGCTCGAGCGCCGCTTCCAGAAGGTGCTGGTCGACGAGCCGTCGGTCGAGAGCACGATCGCCATCCTGCGCGGATTGCAGGAGCGCTACGAGATACACCACGGCGTCGAGATCACCGATCCGGCGATCGTCGCCGCCGCCGAGCTGTCGCACCGCTACATCACCGATCGCTTCCTGCCCGACAAGGCGATCGACCTGATCGACGAGGCGGCGGCACGGATCAAGATGGAGATCGACTCCAAGCCGGAGGTGATGGATCGGCTCGACCGCCGACTGATCCAGCTCAAGATCGAGCGCGAGGCGGTGAAGAAGGAAAAGGACGAGGCGTCGAAAAAGCGCCTGAGCGCGATCGAGGAAGAGATCCAAAAGCTCGAGCGCGAATACGCGGACTTGGACGAAGTCTGGCAGGCCGAAAAGGCGCAGGTCGTCGGCACGCAGCACATCAAGGAAGAGATCGACAAGCTCAAGCTGCAGATGGAGGAGGCCAAGCGCAAGGGCGACTGGCAGGCGGTGTCCGAACTCCAGTACGGCAAGCTGCCGCAGCTCGAGACGCAGCTGAAAAAGGCCGACAGCAAACTGGCAGGTGAACAGGCGGCGAAGCCGCGTCTGCTGCGCACGCAGGTAGGTGCCGAAGAGATCGCCGAGGTCGTCTCGCGCGCGACGGGGATCCCGGTGTCGAAGATGATGCAGGGCGAGCGCGAAAAGCTGTTGCATATGGAGGATGCGCTGCACAAGCGGGTCGTCGGCCAGGACGAGGCCGTCCGCCTTGTGTCGGATGCAATCCGCCGCTCGCGCTCGGGCCTGGGCGACCCGAACCGGCCGTACGGTTCGTTCCTGTTCCTCGGGCCAACCGGCGTGGGCAAGACCGAGCTGTGCAAGGCGCTCGCGGAATTTCTGTTCGATTCCGATCAGTTCCTGATCCGCGTCGACATGTCCGAGTTCATGGAGAAGCATTCGGTCGCGCGCCTGATCGGCGCGCCGCCCGGCTACGTCGGCTACGAGGAAGGCGGCTACCTGACCGAGGCGGTACGGCGCAAGCCCTACAGCGTGATCCTGCTGGACGAGGTCGAAAAAGCACATCCCGACGTGTTCAATGTCCTGCTGCAGGTGCTCGACGACGGTCGCATGACCGACGGCCAGGGGCGCACCGTCGACTTCAAGAATACGGTGATCGTCATGACATCGAACCTGGGCTCGCAGATGATTCAGCAGATGGCGGGCGATGATTACGGCGTAATCAAGCTCGCGGTGATGGCCGAGGTGAAGACGCATTTCCGGCCCGAGTTTGTCAACCGCATCGACGAAATCGTCGTCTTCCATGCGCTATCGGAAAAGAACATCGAATCGATCGCCCGGATCCAGTTGCAATCGCTGGAGTCACGGCTCGCCAAGATGGACATCCGGCTCGCCGTCACGCCGGCGGCGCTGGCCGTGATCGCACAGACGGGCTTCGATCCGGTCTACGGCGCCCGGCCGCTTAAACGCGCGATCCAGCAGGAGATCGAGAACCCGCTGGCGACGCAAATTCTCCGGGGCGATTTCGGCCCGGGCGACACCGTGCACGTGGCCGAAAAGAACGGCAAGCTGAGCTTCGCCAAGCGCTGATAAGGACGCGCGAAAAGTCGTCCCTCGCCGCGCCGGGATCGGATCAGTAGTAAGGAGCGACCTGCCTTGCCTGGCGGCCGGCCCATCGCGCCGACAGCCGCGCCACGTTGCGCGCAAGCCATACTGCCGCGCTGCCTGCCGGCGTGAGGTCGGACGAGAGGCGGAAACGCGAATCGTCCTCGGCCGCGATCACCGTACGTCCGCTGCGGTCGATCTCGAAGCTCATGCCGGGCAAGAGCACGATGTCGCGCGGATCGCGCTCCATCGTCACCCACAGGCAGCCGGTGTCGACGGCGATCGTCGTTCCTTCGGCATTGTTGAGAACCAGCGCTTCGCGCCGCGGGAGGAACTTGCGGCGCCCGCGTTGAGGGGCAGCGGAGTCGAACGGCATGGCTTTTCTCCTTGGTTCATGACTCAAATTCATGCATCGGCCGCGTCGCCGTGTCGCGCGTTTCGGCTTGTGCAAGCGCAGTATCGGCGTGCGCTACGGCCTTCACAAACGAATCTGCCGCATGCGATGCATGCTAAAAAGGAATAGCTCGCCCGTGGCCCCGGGGGCGGTCCGTTCCATCCTCGGCGATAATGGCGCCGCGCCGCCTTCGACCGCCCGGAGAAGCCTCTTCCGATGCATAATGCGCATACACGCCGCGGCGCCGGCGCGCGCGGCGAAGAACCTCGCGAGGCGCGGCGGCGCATCCGGCCTGCCGGCGATCTCCTGCCGCAGCTGCATGAGGGTTCAGCATGGACAAACCCGTCGTATCCAAGCCTCGCGCCGGGCGCCGCCTGCCCTCGCTCGATCTGCTCAAGGGGTTCGAGGCGGCGGCGCGCCAGCTTTCGTTCACGCGCGCCGCCGAAGAGCTATTCCTGACCCAGTCCGCCCTGTCGCGCCAGATGCAGACGCTGGAGGAGCAAATCGGGTTGGCGCTGTTCGAGCGCCGGCATCGCGAGCTGCGCCTGACCGATGCCGGGCAGATCCTCCAGGCGACGGCGAGGAATGTGCTCGACGAGCTCGCGCAAGCTGTGGCCAAGATCCGCCGCGAGCAGACGGCGCTGCCGCTGACCGTCTCGACCAATCAGCCGTTTGCCTCGGTATGGCTGATCCCGCGGCTGGCGCGCTTTCGTGCCCGCCATCCGGCTGTCGACGTGTTCATCTCCGCGGACAACCGCATCGTCGACCTGGAGCGCGAGCGCATCGACCTCGCCGTACGCTATTGCACCGAGGCGATGGCGCCGCCCGGCGCAGTACGGCTGTTCGGCGAGCGGCTGTTGCCGGTGTGCAGTCCCGCGCTCGCCGCCGACCGTACGCGGCCTCTCAAGCAACCCGAAGACCTGGCCCGGCACGTGCTGCTGCACATCGACGACGAACGCGGGCGCTTCCCATGGCTCAATTGGTCGGTGTGGCTGGCCGCCAACGGCATCGACGAAATCGCGTCGGCAGGATCGCTACGCTTCAATCACTTCGATCAGGTGATGCAGGCGGCACTCGACGGCCAGGGCGTGGCCCTGGGCCGCGTGCCGCTGATCGACAGCCTGCTGGCGCAGCGCCGGCTGGTCGCGCCGTTTCGCAACCGTTATGCGACGACGCGCGCCTACTTCATCGTGCGCGGCACGGCCGCGGCGCTGCGCCCGGAAGCGCAGGCGTTCATCGACTGGCTGATCGAGGAGGCGGCGGCCGAAGGCGCCCTCGACGTCAGCGGCGAAGCCAAGCCTGCGGCCAAGCGGCGTCGATCCAAGCGATGACGGCGGGCGCGCTGCACGCGGACCGCGACACGCCGTCGCGCTG
>JBDTXW010000041.1:0-15104 GCA_040005975.1 Betaproteobacteria bacterium
AACTTCTCGAATATCCGCGGCACGGCGAACATCACCGTCGGCGCTTGCGTGGCCAGGTCTTCGGCAAGGAGCGCGACGCCGCGGCAGAATATGACCTTGGCGCCGAGCGAGAGCGGAAGATAATAGCCGCCGGTGCGCTCGAACATATGTGACAACGGCAGAATCGACAGGAAGGTGTCGCTCGTCCGCGCCATCCCGGTCTCGCGACAGGACCTGACGTTGGCGATGATGTTGCCGTGCGACAACATCACACCCTTCGGGCGGCCCGAGGTGCCGGACGTATAACAGATCGTCGCCAGCGTGTCGTCGGGAAGCGAGGCGAAACGCGGCGCCGGCGCGCTCGCCGGCAACAGCGCTGCAACCGACGGCTCCGCGTTGCCTGCATCGGGATGCAGCACGTAGAGCGGGGGCAGGGCGGTTCCGGTGCGGGTGAGCGCCTCGCCACCCGGCGTGCTTTCGACGATCATCGCCTTGGCCTCGGCATTGGCGGCGCACCACGCAACGTTGTCCGCGTTGTCGTCGACGTAGAGCGGAACGACGACGATCCCCAGCCCGAGCGCGGCCAGGTCCAGTGCGACCCAATCGACGCTGTTCTTGAGGCAGATCGCGATGCGATCGCCCGGCTCGAAGCGCAGTTGCTGCAGCGCGCCCTGCCAGCGTCCGACCAAAGCGGCGAGTTCGCCGACGCTGACGTCGGACCAGCGGTCGTCGGCGTAGCGGCGATACAGCGGCTTGTCCGGCGCCGTCAGGTGCTGCGCGAAGAATTGCGCGATGTTTGCCACTTTGCCTCTCGCCGCGGATCGCCGGTGATCCGATTCTGCCGCCTTTGTCGTGGCGGGTCCATCCGCAAGGCGAGGCGCGAAACCCCGAGCGGTTTGGCTATACTTGTGGTTGACGCAATCGAGCCTCCGATGCCCACGATAGCCATCAAGCGCCGCCACAAGCTCGACCCACGGAAGGCGAAGGCCGCGGCGCAGAAGGTCGCCGCGGATTTGACCGAGCGCTACCAATTGGCATGCGCGTGGGACGGCGACCAGGTATCGTTCGAGCGGCCGGGCATATCGGGCTCGATGCACGTCGGCAAGAACGAACTCCGGCTCGATGTGCAGCTTTCGTTCCTGATGACGCCGCTTAAGCGTCCGATCGAGCAGGCGATCAACAAGGAACTCGACCGCCTTTTTGGCGACGCGGCCTGAAGGGCGTCAGGCCGGCGCGGCGAACGGCGCGTCGTCGCCGGCGAGGATCGCCTCCATCAATGCGCTTTCCCGCGCTTCGACTACCGCCAGGAATTCGGTTGCGCCGTCCATGCCTCGGAATGACAGCAGCCCGCGCTCGAGAAATTCCTGCAGCGCGCCCAGACCGGCAATCCGCGCCGGAGAGCGCATCGCGGCGAGCGCAGTGCGGAGCAGCGGCTTCTGCACATAGCGGTCGAGCGCAGCGCCGACTTGGACGATCAGCGCGATCTGCCGCTCGCGTTCCTTGCGGTTGCCGCACGCGCGGTATGCGGCGCAGTACGAAGGGACAGACAGCAGCGCATCTTCGCCGAGCTTGGCGACCAGTGCTCGATCGAGCTCGTGCGACAGCGCCGAGAGCTCGATCGCCTTCGCCACGGTGGCGATGACGCCATCCGGCAGCACGCGCACCATCATCGGGACGACGCGGGCCAGATCGGCGTCGCGCCGGCTGTAGTCGCCCGGCCCGTACAGGTCCGACTGGAAGAACACGATCGCCTCGGCGTAGCGCGGGTCACGGGCGAGGTCGGCGTAAGTCGCGTTGAGACGCCGCGACTGCCAGGCTGCGACGCGATCGAGCGCCGCGGCGAGACGGGGCGACGCATGGCGCGCTTGGTGCAGCGCCTGCGCGCGCTCGAGCTCGCGGATCAGACGGGTTTCGGCGGAAGAGGGCATCGATCAACGCGTGCTGTGCAAATTTCCGCCGCCATCATAACCGGCCTGCGCACAGGTCAGGTTGAGGGGCGCGGCGGCGAGATGGCTAACAAAGACGACGCAGCTCAACCGCCGCGCCCCTCGAACCTGACCAAAAGAACAAATTAGGTTGTCATGTCTAGTTTCGACCGCTAGATTGCTTTGTTCCCTCGCACCGGATCCCCCCCATGCCGCCCTCCGACACTTCGCGCCGCATCAGCCGCCGCAGCCTGCTCAAAGCCGGTATCGCCGGGACTGGCGCACTGCTGCTCACCCGTTGGCTGTACACGTCGACGACGCCGCCTTCATTGGCGCCAATGTCACCCGGCGCGCTCGATGCACCAGCGCGCGCGGTCATTGCGGCGATCGCCCCGGTCATGCTGGCTGGTGCGCTTCCGGCACAAGACCGAGTGCTGCTGCAGGAGCTCGTCGCGGGCGTCGACCAGGCAATCGCCGGACTGCCGCCTCAAGTTCGCAAGGAAATCGGTGAGCTGTTTGCGCTGCTTTCGTTCACGCCGACCCGCGTGCTGGTAGCCGGCATCTGGTCACCCTGGCCGCAGACGTCGGCGGCGGCGATCGGCGCCTTCCTCGATCGCTGGCGCGACAGCCGCCTGGCGCTGCTGCGCTCGGCCTACGGCGCGCTGCACCAGCTCATTTTCGCCGCGTGGTATGGCAATTCGCGCGCCTGGCCGGCGATCGGCTACGCCGGCCCGCCTTCGCTCGGGATCGGCTGATGACGGTTGCAATCATGCGCCAGGCGCCGCTGCCCGACCCGTTTCGCGCGGGTGTGGCCGGCGGCTGGAACGTGATCGATGCGTCGAGATTGAATGCGGATCTTGCGCTGGAAGCCGACGTCGCCATTGTCGGCACCGGCGCCGGCGGGGGCATCGCGGCCGAAATCCTGAGCGAAGCGGGCCTCAACGTCGTGATGATCGAGGAAGGGCCGCTCGCGACCTCGTCCGATTTCCATATGCTCGAGCGCGAGGCCTATCCGCAACTCTATCAGGAGTCCGCCGCGCGCAAGACCCGCGACAAGGCGATCAATATCCTCCAGGGACGCTGCGTCGGCGGCGGCACGACAGTCAACTGGACATCGAGCTTTCGCACGCCTGCGACGACGCTGGCGCACTGGGCGCGCGCGTTCGGGCTCACCGGCTTCACCGAAGCCGACCTCGACCCATGGTTCGAGCGTCTGGAACGCCGGCTCAATATCACGGCGTGGGAAGTCGCGCCGAACGAGAACAACGACATTCTGCGACGCGGCGCGCAGGCGCTGGGCATCCCCGTCGCAACGATCCGGCGCAACGTCAAGGGCTGCTGGAACATCGGCTATTGCGGCGTCGGTTGCCCGACCAATGCCAAACAGTCGATGCTGGTCACCGCAATACCCGCGGCATTGTCGAAGGGCGCGACGCTGCTCACGCGGACCCGCGCGGGGACGTTCGAACACGCGCGCGGCAACGTCAGCGCGCTCCACTGCGTTGGCCTGGGCCGGCGCGGAACCGATCCGGGTGCGCATCGTATCGTCGTCCGCGCGCGGACGTTCATCGCTGCGGGCGGCGCGATCGGCACGCCGGCGCTGCTGCTGCGAAGTCTCGCGCCGGACCCGGAAGGCATCCTCGGCAAGCGCACCTTCCTGCATCCGACCGTCGTCTGCGCAGCGCTGATGCCGCATCGGGTCGACGGTTACGCCGGCGCACCGCAAAGCGTCTACTCCGATCACTTCCTCGATTCGCTGCCGGTCGATGGTCCGATCGGCTACAAGATCGAAGCCCCGCCGCTGCACCCGGTGCTGGTCGCGACGACGCTGGCCGGCGACGGCGCGGCACACGCACGATGGATGCGGGAGCTGCCGCAGATGCAGGTGCTGATCGCACTGTTGCGCGACGGCTTCCATCCCGAGAGCGACGGCGGCACGGTTTCGTTGCAGCGCGATGGCACGCCGTGGCTCGACTATCCTCTCAACGCCTATTTCTGGGAGGGCGCGCGGCGGGCGCTCGCGACGATGGCCGAGATCCAGTTCGCCGCCGGCGCCACGACGGTCATGCCGGTTCACAATTCGGGTGCCAGCTACGCGAGCTGGACCGAAGCGCGGGCAGGTATCGCCGGTCTGCCGCTCAAGCCATTGGCGCTGTCGGTCGTCAGCGCACATGTCATGGGCGGCTGCCCGCTCGGCTCGGACGCGAAGCACGCTGTCGCCGATGCCGACGGCCGCCATCACCATCTCGACAATCTGTACGTTTTCGACGGCTCGCTTTTTCCGACCAGCATCGGCGCCAACCCGCAGCTTTCGATCTACGGCATCGTGGCGAGGATGGCATCGGCGCTGGCGCAACGTCTCGTCCCGGTTTAGGACCGCCCGCAACGATTAGGGTGATTGCTCTAATGCCAACGGCTACAGTTGAGCCCGTTCACCAACAGCGTTCGAGCATTCAACCCCAGACGAAGGAGCAACACCATGTCCAAGCAAGTCTCGTTCAATCGCAACATCATCAGCGCCAACGCGCTGGCTGAAACGGCGGTCTTCGCATCACGGCAGGCGTGGCTCGCCGGCCTCGGCGCGGCGTCGATGTCGCGTGAGTGGGCGCGGCACGAAGCCGGCAACACGTTCCGCGCGCTGGTCCGGCAGGGTTCGGCAGTCGAAAAGAGCGCGATCCGCGTCCTCGGCAACCGCGTCGAATCCTCGATCACGACCGCAAGCTCGCTTTGGCGCGGCGCGCGTGCCAGCGTGGTGGCCGCGCTCACTGGCCTCGCCGAAACTGGCGCTGCGGCGCTGCCGACCGTCAGGATGCCAGCGTTCGCCGCAACCGCGACCGCTCCGAAGCGGCGGAAGCCCGCCAAGGCCCGCGCGGTCAAAGCGCGTGCGACCCGGACCATCCGACGTGCCAAGCGCCCTGCCAGAAAGGCAAAGTAGCGTAGTAGAATCCGGCGGGACCGCTCGACGAGCGCAAAAAGCCCCAGCGTAAGGAGACCGATGTCCGGAGCGGCGGCACCGCGGCGGCGGCGCCGCACCGGGAAAGTTGAGGCTGTCCCGCCGCCGCGCATCGGACTCGCGCTGGCGGGCGGCGAACCACTCGGCGCCATCTACGACATCGGCGCGCTGACCGATCCGCGGCCGCTCATTACACAGCCGCGGCGCGTACGGCAAACGGTACGCGATCTCGCGCACACGCTCGATCATCTCGACGCCTGGCTCGCCCCGGCGGCGGCGACTCGCCCCTAGCTGCCCCGGTCCAAAAAGCGATGGCGGAACGCAAACGTCCGCGGCGAACGCGCGAGCGGATCGTCCTGACCGGCCTGCAGCTGTTCAATCGTGACGGTGCGCCACACGTCACAACGGCGGACATCGCCGACGAGATGGGCATCAGTCCCGGCAACCTGTACTATCATTTTCGCAACAAGGACGAGATCATCGCGCTGCTGTTCGCCGCGTTCGAGCAGCGGCTGGAGGGCCTGTTCGTGGCGCCTGCCGGACGCTTGGCCGACGTCGAGGATCTCTGGCTGTTCCTGCACTTGCTGTTCGAGGCGATGTGGGACTATCGATTCCTCTATCGCGACCTGGACGAAATAATGTCGCGCAACCGAAAGCTCGAGGCGCGCTTTGCGCGCCTTATCGGCCGTGGCAGACGCACGATGCTCAAGTTGTGCGGCGGCATGGTCGCAGCGGGAACGATGGAAGCATCCGAGTCGGAAATTGCATCGCTCGCCGACAACGTGGCGCTGGTCGCAACTTACTGGATGTCGTATCAGAAGATCGCTTCCGCGGAGCAAGGGCGGCAGGCTTTCACTCTCGACCGCGGCGCGTATCAGGTGCTGTCGCTGATAGCGCCGTTCCTCCGTGGCCCCTCGCGCACGCTGCTCGCCAAGCTGAGTCAGGGCTACCTTTGATCGCGCCGGCGACGCGGGATGCAAGAACGCGGACTCTGACTCAAACCGGGAATAGCGCGCGAGAGCCGCGCTGAATCGTCGAGCAGGAGGCCGAATGGCGAAAAAATGGGCGCGCTTTCCACATCCGGACAAGAGCTTTGCGTACGAAGGCGCCGCGTTGAAAAAGCACTGGGACCGATTGCATCGGGGCGATGCGGAGCCGTATCCACAGGCCGAAGGCGCGCAGCGGGCATGGCGGCATTACCATGCCGGCGAATTTCGTGAGGCGGTCGAGGCCGGACACGCGGCAGGAGGCGCCGGCGTCAACGCAGCGATCAAGGCGCAGTCCATTTACGCGAACTATCTGGAAAGCGCCGCCGATACGGGGCGATTGGCATTGTTCGAGGAGGCCGCAGCCTGGGCCGATGTCCGCCGCGCCGAGGCGCCGAAGGACGCCAATGCCCATTACCTGTACGCCTACGCGCTCGGTCGCTACGGCCAGGGCATTTCGGTCGCGAAGGCGCTGGCCCAGGGGATGGGCGGCAAGATCAAGGATGCCCTGACGCTGGCCCTCAAGCTCGGGCCTGCGCATGCCGACGCGTATACCGCCTTTGGCGCCTATCAGGCTGAGGTGATCGCCAAGGTCGGCGCACTGGTCGCCGGCATGACCTACGGCGCAAAAAAAGAGTCGGCACTCGAGCATTTCCAGACGGCCTTGAAGCTCAACCCCGACTCCGCGATCGCGAGGATCGAGCACGCAAACGGTCTGATACTGCTTTTCGGCAATGCGCGCCTGGCCGATGCGACCAAGTTGTACGAACAGGCTGCGGCATGCAAGCCGGCCGATGCGATGGAGCGTCTGGACGTCGAGCTCGCGCGCTCCGAGCTGGAATGACGTGAGCCCGATGACCTGCCGCCTCGGCTGCATGGTCGTCGGCGTGGTCCTGGCCGGGTACGCGGGCGGCACCACGACCAACCGATCGACACGCTGCAGCGCATTCGCGACACCGGCGCGATGGCGATTGGCGTTCGCGAAGCCGCGTTCCCGTTCTCGTTCATTGACGAGGGCAGGAGTCCGCAGGGCTACTCGATCGACTTGTGCCTCAAGCTTGCCGATGCGATCAAAAACGAGCTTGGGCTGCCGCGGCTCGAAGTCAGGTACATCCCGGTGTCCCCGGCCAACCAAATCGCCGCGCTGCAGGACGGCAAGATCGACCTGGAATGCGGATCGACCAGCAATACGCGCGATCGGCAGAAAGAGGTCGCCTTCGCCTACACGACCTTTATCGCCGGCATCAAGCTGCTGGTCAGGAAATCGTCGCAGATTACAGGCATCGACGACCTGCGCGGCAAGACGATTGTCGTGGCGGGGAGCACGACCGGCGAAAAGTTGATGCACGACATCAACGCCGCGCGACGGATGAAGATGAACATCGTCGTCGCCGCCGATCACGAGCTGTCGTTCAAGGCGATCGACGAAGGCAGCGCGATCGCGTTCCCGATGGACGACGTGATGCTCTATGGCCTGATCGCGAAGGCGAGGCGACCGGACGATTTCGCCGTCGTCGGCAAGTATCTGTCGGTCGAGCCGTACGCGATCATGCTGCGCAAGGGCGAGCCGCGGCTCGAGGCGATCGTCGACAGGACGCTGTCCGAAATCTTCGCCAGCGGCGAGATCCGGCACCTCTACGCAAAATGGTTCGCCACCCGCGAGCTGACGGTGCCGATGAATCCGCTGCTCAAGGACGCTTTCGCCACACCGAATACCTACCCGGGCTGGCCGTAGTCCGGCTGGACGTCATCCGCAAAGCCTCGCGCATGGAACCGCCGCGCATCAGGGCGCAGAGAGCAGCGCTCCCTCGATCACCCCGGCGTCCGGCGGAGTGGCCCAGGGCCACGGTGCGAGCAGCGTCGCCAGCACCAGCTGCTCGAATTCGGGAGCGAAACGCTCGATCAGCAGCTCCGGATCGGGGCACAGACCCCGGTCGGTGACGACCCCGAACTGCACGGCGCCGTCATACGAGAGGATCGATACGCCGAGGCCTATGTCGCCCGCCTGCGGTACCCAGAACATCATGCTGGCGATGCTTGCGCCGGCCAGAAACAACGGCTGCTGGGGACCCGGAACATTGGTCATCACCGCCGTTGCGTTGCGCGCCAGGAGCGCCAGCAGTTGCTGCTGCAGTATCTGCGGTCCCGCGCCCATCGCCGCGAGTATGCCGAGCGAGAGCACCGGCTGGTACGATCCTTTGAGCGCCTGCATGTTGGCGCGCACCGCGTACAAGCGCTCGACCGGATTGGCGATGCCCAGCGGCAGATCGAGAAAGACCAAGCCGAAGCGATTGCCCAGCTTGTGGGCTTTGTCCGGCGGGCGCAGGTTGACGGGCACAAGTGCGCGCAACTTGACACCGTCGACGGCGTCGCCATGCCGCCGGAGATACGAGCGCATCGCGCCGGCGACCGCCGATAGCAGGACGTCGTTGACCGAGCAATCGTAGGCGCGGCCAATCGCCTTGACCTCGGAAAGCGCCACCGGGTCGGCCCATGCAACGCGCTTGGCGATGCCTGGCTTGCCCTTGAAGCGCGTCGGCGAGTCCTCACCCATCGTCGCGAGCTTGACGATCTCCGCGGTCAACGCGGCGCCCTGATCGGCAAGCGCGACCGCGCGCGTTGGGTCCTGCCACAGTTGAGCGCCTTTTTCGATCAGCGTCGATCCGGCTTGCCGCGCGAACTTGACGGCGCCGGCGAGCGGCCCGATCAGCTCCGTGAGCGGGTCGTCGGCCGCAGCTGCGCGCGGCTGGGCGGGCGGCGGTACCGGGCCTGCGGCATTGCCGGCACGGTCGGCATCGGTGAGCGACAACATGACCTGGATCAGCGCGATACCGTCGGCGTAGCAGTGATGGATGCGAACGACGATCGCGCAGCCGCCTTCGAATCGTTCGATCAGGTGGAACTGCCACAACGGTCGCCCGGGATCGAGCGGCGTTCCGATCAGCGCGCTGACGAAGGTCTCGAGCTCGGCCTTTCCGGCGCGGCCCGGCAGCGCGACCAGCTGCAGGTGGTGTGCGATGTCGAATCGGTCGTTCGCCTGCCAGCAGGCGCCGCCGGGGGTCTGGACCGGGCGCTGACCAAAGCGTTCGAAGCGCAGGAAGCGATCGGTAAGCGTCGCCTTAAGACGAGCAAACGCCACGCGCTCACGAAAGATCAGCACGCCGCAGATCATCATCAGGTTGCTCGGCCGATCCATCCGCAGCCACGCGGTATCGACACTGGCCATGCGTTCGCGCTTGTTGCCGCTCATCCCCGCGCCTATTTTGCCCACGCTCGCCAAGTCGCGCTAAAGTAGCACAATCGTCGGCGCCGACTCGATCGCGCCCAAGTCTTCGCCGGTCCCGGCCGGCTCCGATGCCGACGGGTCCATCGCATGCCGTGAGGAGAAAGCATGGCCGCACCGAAAGATCTGAAAGCCGCATTTCAGGCCGCAGCCGCCGCGGCCAAGCAGACGAAGAAAAAGCCCGACAACGCGACGCTGCTAAAGCTCTATGCCTGCTACAAGCAGGCGAGCGACGGCGACGTCAGCGGCGATCGCCCGGGCGGATTCGACTTTGTCGGCGGCGCGAAACACGACGCGTGGAGCAAGCTCAAGGGCATGAGCCGGGACGATGCAATGCAGAACTACATCAAGCAGGTGGAAAAGCTCAACCGCGAATAGCGCCGCCTGCTCCTCGCGCCGCCAAGCGGGGCGCGCTCAAATCGTCAGCTTGCGCAGCAGCTCCGGATCCTTCACTACCGTGCGCTGCCGGCCCGGCGGCGCGCCGTACAGGCCGGCGGGGGGATTGGTCTCCAGCCGTGACAGGACGCTCGCGTCGGCGCAGCGCGGGTCGAACGCAATCGATACCTGATCGCCCGCGATACCGCGCACGCTGAAGCACGTCTGGCCCAGCTTGGCGTTGAGCGGCTTCAACACGGCGGCCGCGATCAGATCGCCGACCTGACCTTCACCGGCCAGCCGCAGATCGTAGCTGCGCGGGCTCGCCGGCGGCCGCGCAGTCGCGGCGATCACGCCGGGCAGGCCGATGAGCTCGCGCCCAAGCAGGTCTTCGGCCGCGGGACTCGGCATGCCGGCAACGTTGAGCGTGACTTTTTGTCCGGTGAGACTGACATGCTGCAGAAAAAAGTCGCGCGAGAATTCGTCGGCAATCCTGCCGCCGATCGCCTGCAGCGCCTCCTCCTCGCTGGCCCAGCTGCCGACGCCCTTGGGCAGCGCGGTGTTGTAGTAGATTTCCTCGCCGGTTTCGCGATCGATGCATTTCACCGTCAACGAGGTCAGCGCGTACTTGCTGACGGTCAGGCCCGATGCCGGCAGGCGCATCGAAAGCTTTTTCACCCGAGCCTCGCCCTGCACCAGGAAGTCGGCGTTTTTCCTGCCTTCATCGCCGGGGCCGCCTTCGGACCAGGTGCGAAAGCCGAACGATTTGATCCGCTCCTTCAGCATGTTCTCGGCCACCAGCGAGGGCTGCGGCGCGGCATCCGGCGCATCGGCGTCGCGAACGCTGATCTGGAGTGCGACCTTGGGGTTGCCGCTGGCGCGGATGAAGTCGATACGCTCGTCGCGCGACATCTGATTGAGCGACTTCTGGACCGCCTTGACGTCGACCACGCCTTCGGTCGTGATCGACATCAGACCGTCCTTGCCGACCTGCGGCTCGCCTTCCCGGATCACGACGGGCACGAAGCGTGCGCTTTGCGACAGCAATTTGTCCTTCAGTACATCGTAGTTCCGGGCGAGTGAGTCCGATTCGAGCAGCAGGCCGAGGGCCTTTTCGACCAGCTGGCTCTTGGAGTCTGCCCGCAAATCGCTTTGCAGCAGCGCCTTGTCGGCGCGGTAGCGCGGATCGCTGGGGTCGATCAGCCCGACCGCGGAAATCAGCATCGTCCCCGGCGCGGCTGCAGCGACCGGGGCGGCCGGCGGCACGGGCGCAGGCGGCGGCTGCGAGGACGCCGGCCCTGATTGCGCCTGGATAGGCGATGCGGGCCCGGCCCCCAGTCGCTGCGTCACGTACCACGCGGCGGCGGCGAGCGCGACGGCGGCCACGCCGATGACGAGTGCGAGCGCAGCTTTCTGCGATTTCTTTTCAGGCGGGGGTGGTGCCGCGACCGGTAGCGGCGCAGCGGCGGTCGCCGCTGCCTGCGCGGCAGGCGTCGCCCCGGCCGTCGCGTCAATCAAGGTCGCGTCGGCGCCACCGACCAGCGTAGGGTCGGCGACCGGCGGCGCTACACCGGGCGCGGCCGCGCGCAGCGCGTCGGCGAACTCGCGAGCCGTCTGGAAGCGATCCTCCGGACGCTTGGCGAGCGCACGGCGCACGACGACGTCCATGCCCGCCGGCGCCTGCACGTTCAGGCTCGACGGCGGCATCGGGTCTTCCTTCAGAACCTTTTGCATCGTCGTCGTCGCCGACCCGGCGAACGGGCGCTCGCCGGTCAGAAATTGGTAGAGGATGACGCCGGCGGAAAACAGGTCCGAACGCCCGTCGACCGGCAGTCCCATGATCTGCTCGGGCGACATGTAGCTGGGCGTACCCATGACTGCGCCCACCTGCGTCAGGTTGGACGTCTCGATGTGGGCGATGCCGAAATCGCCGACCTTCACTATGCCGTCGGGCAGCAGAAAAATGTTTGCAGGCTTGATGTCGCGATGGATGACGCCCTGCCGATGCGAGTAGTCGAGCGCATCGAGGACCTGCGACATGATGCGCACGATGTCCGCCGTCGTGAAACGCTCGTTGGCCTCGAAGCAGGCCTTGAGCTCGCGGCCGTTGATCCGCTCCATCGCAATAAACCACGTCCCGGCATCCTCGCCGAATTCGTAGATCGCCACGATGTTCGGATGGTTCAGCCTGCCTGCAGCCTGCGCCTCGCGGCGGAACCGCGCGATGACGTTCGGACCGTCCGCGCCGGCGAGCTGATCGGCGCGTATCGTCTTGAGCGCGACGATGCGCTTGATCATCGGGTCGTAGCCTTCGTAGACGACGCCCATCGCGCCACGGCCGATCTCGTGCCGGATCTCGTACTTGCCCAGCGTGCTGATGTCCGCCATGGTGGCTCCCCCGTTGCCCGAAAACGGCGACGCCGGCAGCGCGCCGGCGTCGCTTGCGTTCTTAGCGTCGGCCGATTACTTGTACTTGCTGTCGATTTCCCAGACCGATTTCTGCACGAGCCGCTGTACCATCGTATCGAGCGACACGCCGCCTTGCTGGGAATTCGATACGCCCATCACCGAGGTCGACTTCGCGCCGACTTCCATCTTCTCCTCGGTATAGCCATTCGCGACCTGCTCGGTGGTCTCCGCATTGATGATCTTGTAGCGCATGCCGATGATCCAGACACCGCTCGACTCGCTGGTTTGCACCGATCCGACGCCGACGCTGGCAGCCGACGCACCGCGCCCGAAGCCGCCGAGGATCCCGGCCATCTGGCCGATTGCGCGGCCATCGAAGCCCTGCTGCGCCGCTGCGACTTGCTCGGTCTTGAGGATGTCGAACTTCACTACGTACTTGGTGCTCTTGAGCTTGCCCATGCGCAGGAACTTGCGCGCCTGGTCCGGGTCGCCGAGGTTGTAGGCGAGCTCGAATTCATGCAGCAGTGGCCCCAGATTGGAGCGCTCGAGCACTGGAAAGTTGGCGCTGCTCAACTCGACCTCGCCGAAATCGGCGATGTTGTTCGCGGTGAATTTCTGCAGGAAAGTCGCGTTGTTGCTCTTGATTTCGCCCGGGATGACGATGACTGCCGGGCCTTTCTTCCTCGCATTCGTGTACTCAACCGGCGCATACATCGCCTGGTCGGCCGAGGCATTGGCTTTCTGCGACGTATCGCTGCCGGCGGTCGGCGACGGGTTGCCGAATTTGGGCTGGGCGAGCGCAAGCGATGCGGCAGCCAGCAGAGTCGCGCCAAGCGCGAGACCGGAATAACGGATGGAAAGGCGAAGGCTCATGGCGATTGCTCCCTGTCAAATTCCCGTCGATAACGAAGTCTGTGTACTCATCTCGGCGCGGTTTTCCTGGCGCCGGCCAGTCCGGCATTGGTGCAGTAGTCCGCGTACAACTTGGCCACCACGTCGTCGGCATTTTCGTTGACCAAGGTCAGCGCCATGCGCGAGACGTCCGCGCCCGCGTAGGAGCTCGAATGCGCCTGCGCGGTGGAGATCTGCCGGCCGTTGCTGCCGGCCAGGTTGAAATCCATGTTCACCGAGACCTGGTTGACGGCCATCAACGGGTTGCGCCCAGCTTGCGACGAGATCAGGCCGCGCAGGACAAAGCTGGCGCCGAGTCGCTTCGACGCCGCGAGCGCGGCGTCCGGGTCGTTGCGGAAGTAGGCGTCGATCTCCGCCTGTGCGATCTGCCTGCGGATCTCCTCGGGCGTATAGGTATGCAAGCCGAGCGAACGCAGGCGCGTGTTGATCGCCTGGAAATGCGGGCCGTAATTCTGCTGCTGCGCGTAGATCACGCCGTTGGAACGCACTTCGCCGATGACCACCATGATCTTCTTGCCCTTGAGGTCGGCGCGGCACGGCGTCGACAACTGCTCGGCGATCAGGCTCTGCCTCGCTTCGTTTTCGGCGCGGTCGGCTTCGTCGGGCTGCGAAAACTTGAAGCCCTGCGCGACGGCCGCTCCGGCCGCCAGCGCGGCAACAATGGCGAGGATCGCGAAGACGGGCTTCGGTCGCATCAGAGCTCGTAAGAAGTGCGCAGGGAAGTAACGCGCGGCGAACGGGTACGGCAACCCTGAAAGGTTAGCGCAACGGGGGCCGGAAATCCATATCGCACGTCGAACATTCGCAGGGTGCCGCGGGACGCATTGTGGGCGACAGCGGCGCCTGCTACTTCGGCGCGGCTTTCGGCTGTTTCGCGGCGGTCTTTGCCGCCTTCTTCGCCGTCCCGCTCGCCGGCGAATCCTGTGCCGCAGAAGCGGCCGCGCCCGATGTCTTCGCAGCGGCGCGCCTGCCCGACGCCTTCGTCCTGCCGGCGGTCGAGGCGGGCGGCTTGTGCCGGATACCCTGGGCCTTGAGCAGCGCGTTCACCGTTTCGGACAGTTCGTTGACGCGCTCGCTCAAACGCTCGACGTCCGACGACGTACGGACGCCCAGCTTGCCCAGCGCCCGCGACACACGATCCTCGAACACCTGCTCGAGCTTGTCCCAGGTTCCGCCGGCCATCGCCTGGACTTCCTTGGCCTTGGACATCGCGGCGTCGCGTGCGGCATCGGCCGTTTGCGCCGCGGCCTTGCGCGTCTTTGCCTCGAGCACTTCGCCATGTTTGACCAGCGTCTCGAAAACCTTGGCACCGCCTTCCTGTGCCTTCGAGAAAGCGCCCAGCCCGGCAAGCCAGATCTGGTGCGATGATGCGAGAACGGACTTCGACAGGCCCTGCGCCTGTGCCGCGGATTTGGCGCCCAGTTCGGCCTTGGCTTTTTTCAACATGGTCGGTCTCCACCAGAAAGCGATCGATCGCGCATTGTATTCGACGAACTTAGGGAAATCACACTAAAGCCGGCGCTGGCGCGCCTGGGATAGAAACACCCGCCGGTATAATGCCCGCGACGCCGCAACCGGTTGCGGTCGCGTGCGCCGCCGGACGGCGGCAAATCCGGTTCGGGCCGGAGCCCGCACGCCGGGCGAACCTGGCCCAAGGGGGAACGCGATGGCTTATTTCGTAACAGGTGGAACCGGATTCATCGGCCGTTTTCTCGTCGAGAACTTGCTCAAGCACGGCGAACCGGTCTATCTGCTGGTGCGCAAGAGCGCGCTCAGGAAGCTCCCGGCGCTGCGCGAGGCCTGGGGCGCCGACGACAAGCAGGTGATCGCGGTTATCGGCGACCTGGCTAAGCCAGGGCTGGGCATCACCGCGGAAGACACCAAGCGTCTCAAAGGCAAGGTCGATCACCTGTTTCATCTGGCCGCGATCTACGATCTCGCCGCCAGCGCCGAGGACCAGCAGCGGGCGAACATCGACGGTACGCGCCACACCGTCGAATTCGCGCACGACGTGCAGGCCGGATGCTTCCATCATGTGAGCTCGATCGCTGCGGCCGGACTCTACGACGGGGTTTTCCGCGAAGACATGTTCGAGGAGGCCGAGGACCTCGATCATCCTTACTTCCGCACCAAGCACCTGGCGGAAGGCATCGTCCGCAGCGAATGCAAGCGGCCATGGCGCATCTACCGGCCCGGATTTGTCGTCGGCCATTCGCAGACCGGCTACATCGACAAGATCGACGGCCCGTATTACTTCTTCAAGCTGATCCAGAAGATGCGCA
>JBDTXW010000042.1:0-15071 GCA_040005975.1 Betaproteobacteria bacterium
CGGCATCGACAATCTGCCGATCGATTACGAATACGTGCGCCTCTAGCTGAGCGCCGAGTGTGCGCAGTCGCGCGGATTGGATCGGAAGGTAGGATCGCGCAGGAGCCAGCGTTCCCATACGACGCGGCGAGGGGCCCGGAGCAAAGCGGCGCGAAGGGCGAGGAGTGCGTGGAAGAGCGCCGCCCGCCCCGGGCGCTGGCAATCGAGCAATTGCCGTGCCAACGCGGACCGGTCACGAGAGCGGCGTGTGGCGGCCCGCGATGCGATCGCCTACCCTCGCCAGAAACGGGCGACGACGTGCCGCGGCACTAAAGCGCCGCTTCCCGCCGCCTCAGTGCTGTGGTTGCGGCAGCGGCACGCCTTCGCTGACGTCAGCCGGGTCCGCCTTATGGTGATCTGCAGCCAGCAACATGTACACCGCAGGAACGACGAACAAGGTGAACAGTGTTCCGATCGACATGCCGGTGAATATGACCAGTCCCATCGCGTGGCGGCCGGCGGCGCCTGCGCCCGCAGCGATCACCAGCGGGACGACCCCCAGCACCATCGCCGCGGTCGTCATCAGGATCGGTCGCAAGCGCACCCCCGCCGCTTGCTCGATCGCCTCGCGCTTGCTCTTTCCCGCGCGTTGCAGTTGATTGGCGAACTGTACGATCAGGATGCCGTGCTTGCTGATCAGCCCCATCAAGGTCACCAGTCCGACCTGCGTGTAGATGTTGAGCGTGGCCAGACCGAGGTTGATGAAGATCAGCGCGCCGAACAGCGCCAGCGGCACGGACACCAGGATGACGATCGGATCACGGAAGCTCTCGAATTGCGCGGATAGCGCAAGGAAAACGATGATCACCGCGAACAGCAGAGTGATCACGAATCCGCCGGACTCCTGCACGAACTGGCGCGAGACTCCGGAGTAATCGTACGAGTAGCCGCTGGGCGCGACCTGCTGCAGCGTGGTACGCATGAAGTCGAGCACCTGGTTCTGCGACACGGCCGGCGAATAGACGCCGAAGATCGTCGCCGAATTGAGCTGCTGGAAGCGCGCGATGCCTTCAGGCACCACCTCGGTCTTCTGCGTCGCGACCGTCGAGGCCGGAACCAGCGAGCCGTCGGCGGTGCGGATATGGTAGTCGAGCACCTGGTTGGCATTGAGCCGGTCGACCTGCAGCACCTGCGGAATGACCTTGTACGAATGCCCGGCGATCGAGAAATAGTTGACGTAATTGCCGCCCAGCGCCGCACCGAGTGCCGCGCCGACGTCCTGCTGCGTCATGCCCAGCGTCGCCGCCAGATCGCGATTGACCTCGACACTGGTCTGCGGCTTGTCGACCTTGAGATCGGTGTCAACGTAGAAGAACATGCCGCTGGCCTGCGCCTTCGCCAGCACCGCCTGCGCGACGTCGTTGAGCTTCTGGTAGGGCTCGGTCGTCTTGATGACGAACTGCATCGGCAGGCCCTGCGAGCCGGGGAGCGACGGAAACTGGAACGCGGCGACGCGGGCGCCGGCAATGCTGTTCCACTTCTGCTGCAGTTCCTGCTGCAACTGCGTTGCGCTCTTGGTCCGTTTGTCCCACGTCTTGAACAGCACGCCGCCGAACCCCTGATTGGTCGTCGGCACGCCGGTGATCTGGAACATCTGATCGTATTCCGGCGTCTGTTGCGCGATGTCGAACACCTGCTTGGAATAGACGTTCATCTGCTGCGAAGTCGCATTCGGCGGTCCGACGATCTGCGTCAGCACGATGCCCTGGTCTTCCTGCGGTGCCAATTCGGACTTCGACGTCATGAACAGGTACACGACACCGCCGAGCAGGATCACACCCATCACGACCGGGACCGCCCAGGTGTCGAGCGTGCCGTGCAGCCGCCGCTGGTAGCCGCGATGGAGGCGATCGAACTGCCGGTCGATGAAGCGGACGAACCTGCCGCTATCCTGCTCGGAGCGGAAAAAGCGTGAGGCCATCATCGGCGACAAGGTCAGCGCGACGATGCCCGACACCGTGACCGCACCGGCGAGCGTAAAGGCGAATTCGGTGAACAATGCTCCGGTAAGCCCGCCCTGAAAGCCGATCGGAACGTAGACCGCGACCAGGACGATCGTCATCGCGATAATGGGTCCGCCCAGCTCGCGTGCCGCGATCAGCGCCGCCTCCAGCGGCGATTTGCCTTCCTTCATGTGCCGGTCGACATTCTCGACGACGATGATCGCGTCGTCGACCACCAGACCGATCGCCAGCACCAGCGCGAGCAGGGTCAGCAGATTGATCGAATAGCCGAGCGCCAGCATGACGAAAAAGGCGCCGATCAGGGACAGCGGCATCGCGATCAACGGGACGATGACCGCGCGGAAACTGCCGAGGAAAAGAAAGATGACGATCGCGACGATCAGCAACGACTGGCCCAGCGTCTTGACGACCTCATTGATCGAACTGCTGATAAATGTCGTCGAGTCGTAGACGATCTCGCCGGTGATGCCGTTGGGCATCTGTGCCTGGATATCGGGAAACACCCCGCGCACGCGCTTGACGACGTCGAGCACGTTGGCGTCCGGCGCGACCTTGATGCCGATGAACACCGAGTTGCGTCCGCCGAACGCGGTCGTGAAGTCGTAGTTCTCCGAGCCGAGCGTAACCGTCGCGACGTCTTCGAGGCGCACGATCGCGCCGTCCTTCTGCTTGATTACCAGCTTTTTGAACTCGTCCACCGAGTGCAGGCTCGTAGCCGCCGTGAGGTCGACGCTGACCATCTGACCCTTGGTCGTACCCAGTGCAGCCAGATAGTTGTTGTTCCCGAGCGCAGTGCGGACGTCGGTCGCGGTGACGCCGTAGGCGGCCATCCGTCCCGGATCGAGCCAGGCGCGCAGCGCGAAGGTTCGCGCACCGAGGATTTCGGCGACCTGCACGCCCTCGATCGAGTCCAGTTGCGGCTTGACGACCCGCACGAGGTAGTCGGTGACGTTGTTGTTGGGCAGCGCATCGCCGAAAAAGCCCATGTACATCGCATCGATCTGCTGCCCGACCTGCACGTTGAGCACCGGCTGCTGGGCTTCGGGCGGCAACTGGTTGCGCACCGAGTTGACCTGCGTGTTGATCTCGGTCAACGCGCGATTGGCGTCGTAGTTGAGGCGCAAGGTCGCCGTGATCGACGACACGCCGGAGGTGCTGGTCGAAGAAAGATAGTCGATCCCCTGCGCCTGCGCGATCGCGCCTTCGAGCGGCTGCGTGATGAATCCGGCAACCGTCGCGGCGTCGGCGCCGTAATAGGCGGTGCTGATCGTGACGACTGCATTCTGCGTCTTCGGATACTGCCGGACCGCGAGGCCGACCAGCGACCGTACGCCGAGCACGAGGATCAGCAGGCTGATCGTCGTCGCAAGCACGGGCTTGCGGATGAAGATGTCGGTGAAGTTCATTATTTTTCCTGAACCGTCGGGTTGGCGCTGTTTGTCGGCTGGACGGAATTGTCGATGACCAACGGCGTGCCGTTCTTGAGCTTCACCTGTCCGCTGGTGACGATCTGCGTACCCGGTTCGACGCCCTTGAGGATCGCGACCTGGTCGCCACGCGTCGGGCCGGTCGTCACGAATACCTGCTGCGCGGCCAGCTGCGGGTTGCCCTTCGCATCCTTCTTGTCCGACGGATTGACGACGAATACGGTCTCACCGTAAGGATTGAACGTGATCGCCGTCTGGGGCAGCGTCAGAAGGCGCTGTGGCCCTCCCTGGTCGATCTTGACGCTGGCAAACATGCCGGGCAGCAGCTCGCGCTTGGCGTTGGGGACCGTCGCTTCGACCTGCACGTTGCGCGTGGCCTGATCGATCTTGGGATTGATCGCATTGATCTTGCCGCTGAACGTCTGTCCGGGATAGGCATCGCTGGTCAGCGTTACCTTCTGGCCGACCGCGATCTGCGGCAGCTGCTGCTGCGGCACATTGAAGTCGACGTAGATCGGATCGATTGTCTGCAGCGTGACCAGCTTGTCTGCCGGGTTCAGGTACTGGCCCGGATTGACGATGCTGATGCCGAGCTTGCCGGCGAAGGGCGCCCGCAGCGTCTTCTTGCGGATCAGCGCCGCCTGCTGCGCGACCAGCGCTCGCTTGCTCTTGAGGTCGCCCGCGTCGGCGTCGACCTGCGCCTTGCTCGCGACTTCCGCGGCGAGCAGCTGCTTGTCCCGTTCGTAGACGGTCGCCGCGAGGTCGGCCGCGGCCTGCAGCGAATTGAGCTGCGCGATCTCGGTTTCGTCGTTCAGTTGCGCGAGGACCTGGCCTGCCTTGACTTCATCGCCCGATTTGAAATGCATGCTGCGGACGAGGCCGGCAACTTCGGTGGTCACGTCAACGCCGCGAATCGCACGCAGCGTGCCGATCGCGTTGATCTGAGGCTGCCATTCCTGATAGTCGATCTTGACCGCGCTGACCGTTGCCGCCGGGACCGGCGCGGAGGCCATGTATTTGTTCATCATGTAGCCCTTGAATACATTGAAGCCCACGATGCCGCCGAGCAGCAGCCCCACGATCACCAGCATGATCACCATGCGCTTTTTCATTGCGGACTTCTCCGTTCGGACGTTCGAGGATCGGGGTGATGCGCGTTGCGCGGTGTCGGCAGGCTCATGCCGGCGGCGCCGTGACGTCTTGCTGCCACCAGCCGCCGCCCAGCGCCTGGAACAGCGCGGCGGTGTCGGCGTAGCGTGCGGCCTGCGCCTGCACCAGCGCCAGTCGCGCCAGCTGGAATTGCCGCTGCGCGTCGAGCAACGCGAGGTAGTTGGCGGCACCGAGCTGGAATTGGCGCTGCGTCAGGTTGAGCGTGTCGCGGGCGAGAAGCTCGGCATCGGATTGCGCCTTCAGCGTCCGCGCGTCGGCTTCGAGCGCGCGCAACGCGTCGGCCACGTTCTGAAACGCCAGCAGGACCGTCTGCCGATACTGCGCCGCTGCCTGATCGTAAGCGGCGACGGCGGCGCGGCGCTTGGCCTCGAGCTCGCCGGCGTGGAACAGCGGCTGCAACAGTTCGGCGCCGATGCTCCACACGGTCGGGCCGGCAAAGAGGTTGTGCAACTGCGTCGCCTGCGCGCCGAAGCTGCCCGACAGCGTGATCTGCGGATACTGATTTGCCGTGGCGACGCCGATCTGTGCGCTGGCCTGATGCAGCAACGCCTCGGCCGCGCGGATGTCGGGCCGCTGCCGCGCAAGCGCGGACGGAACGCTCAGTGGCAATTCCTGGGGCAGCGTCAGTGCCGCGAGGTCGAACGCCGGAATGCCGCCGTCGCTGGGCAGCCGCCCGGCGAGCGCCGCGAGCTGATGCCGCGTCTGCGCGAGTTGCCGCTCGAGCGGCGGCAGCAGCGCCTCGGTTTGCGCGGCCTGCGATTGCTGCGCCACCAGGTTGAGCCGCGCCACCGCGCCCAGGTCGAACTGGCGCCGCACCAGGTCGAGCTGCTTGTTCTGCGCGTCGATGATCTCGCGCGTCGCATCGATCTGCGCGCGCAGCGATGCCTCCCGGACGGCAGCGGTCACGATGTTCGACGTCAGCGCGAGGTGAGCGCCCGCGAGCTGGTAGTCCTGGTAGTCGACCAGCGACTGCAGCGCTTCGAGCTCGCGCCGGTTGCCGCCGGCAACATCGAGTGCATACGACACATTGACCGACGCGTTGTACAGATTAAAAATCGTTGCGCCGGCATCGGGCTGGCCGAGCGCGACGCCGGAAAGTTTCTCACGTGTCGCGCCGAGGTTGCCGTCAACGCGCGGATAGAGCAGCGCCCCGGTCTGCGCGGAAAGATTTTCGCGTGCGACGCGCAATGCCGCCTGCGCGGCGGTGAGACTCGGACTGTCGGTGATTGCCTGTCGCACCAGCGTGTCGAGCGGATCGGAATGGAACAGCGCCCACCATTGGGCAGGCAGATCCTGCCCCGGCACGAAGCGCTGCGCGGCGCCCGAAGGGCCCGGTGCGGATGCGGTCTCCGCCGGCATATCCGTCTCGGTATAGCGGGTCGTCGCAGGTGCGTCCGGCTGGCGAAAATTCGGGCCGACTACACAGCCGGCAAGAATCGCACTTGTTGTCAAAAAGAACGTTGCGCGACGCATTCGGTTCACTATGTCGCTCCCTGATCTGCTCTTCATTTTCTATGATGGTGGGCCCGGCTGGACTCGAACCAGCGACCAAAGGATTATGAGTCCTCTGCTCTAACCAACTGAGCTACAGGCCCGCGCGGCGCGGTGCGCGATTATAGCCGACGCGTGTCGCCTTCCGCCGCGGATCCTTGTGCATCGTGATGCAGCGCATTCTGCTCCGGTACGGCGCCCGAACGCCGGAGGGCACCGTAGTTCTTGCTCGACGAATCCGGCGCATGCGACTTCGGAACGCTGTCGCTCGGTTGTTTGGCCGTCCAGCCGGTGTCCACTGCGCTCGGATGGTGCGGGTGCGGGACGCTGCGATGGCGAGCGCCGGGCCTGGCAGCAAATTTCAGGATGATGGCGGTGACCAGCGCAGCCACAGCGATCAGCAGCATGTCGTGCGACAGCCGACCGTCGCTTTCTTCCATCGCGGCGAACAGCGCGACGGTGATCGACAGGCCGATCAGCAATCCTGCACCAAAATCAAGCAAAGGTCTGTTTCGCGCCATCGTCTTATCTCGAATCGGCATTCAATCGCCGGCCGATACGGGAGCGGCTGCGCCGGGGCCGGCGCGTACCGGCCGCGCCAGCCAGATGAGGCCGATCAGCCCCAGGAACAACAGCGCCGACGCGAAGAAAATATCGTTGGCCGACAGCATGAACGCCTGCTGATCGATCAGCCGGTTCAGCATCTGGTAGCTTTGCTGCTGGCCGATGCCGCTGGCATGCATATTGTCGAGCGCCTGCACCGCGTTCGCATCGAATGGCGAGATATGCTCGGCCAGCTGCGCGTGGTGCAAACTCGCGCCGCGGTCCCACATCGTCGTGACGATCGACGTGCCGAATGATCCGGCCGTGATCCGCGCGAAGTTGAAAAGTCCCGATGCCGCGGGAATCCGATCGGGCGTAAGCCCCGACAGGCTCAAGCTGACCAGCGGAATGAAGAACACCGCCACGGCCGCACCCTGCAGAATCGTCGGCACCATCAAGGTCCGAAAGTCGGCATCGGTGTTGAACTGCGAGCGCATGAACAGCACTATGGCGAAGATCGCAAACGATGCGGTCGCGAACACTCGCGGGTCGACCCGGGCAATGTTCCTGCCGACCAACGGCGAGAGCAAAATCGCCAGCAGCCCGACCGGCGCCAGCACCATCCCCGCCATCGTCGCGGTGTAACCCATGTATTGCTGCAGCCACAACGGAAGTAGAACCAGATTGCCGAAGAACGTTCCGTAGGCGATCGCCATCGCCACCGTGCTGGTCCAGAAGTTTCTGCGCTCGAACAGCCGCAGATCGACGACAGGATGGCGCTCGGTCAGCTCCCATACGAGGAACAGCACGAAGCCCACGACGACGACGATCGCGAGGATCGCGATCGCAGGCGACTCGAACCAGTCGAGATCCTTGCCGCGGTCGAGCGTCACCTGCAGTGCGCCAACCCAGATCACCAAGAGGCCCAGCCCGACGCCGTCGATCGGCAGGCGGACCGTCGCCGTTTCGCGCGGCCGGTAGATGATCCAGGTCACGGCGGCGGCCGCGATGCCGATCGGGATGTTGATATAGAAAATCCATGGCCACGAAATGTTGTCGGTGATCCATCCGCCGAGCAGCGGTCCGGCGACCGGAGCGACCAGCGTCGTGATCGACCACATCGCCAGCGCCGTTCCCGCGCGTTCCTTGCGGTAGCTCGACAACAGTAGCGACTGAGACAGCGGAATCATCGGCCCGGCGACCGCGCCCTGGATAACGCGAAACAGGATCAGCAGGCCGAGCGACGGCGCCAAGGCGCACAGAAACGACGACAGCACGAACAGCAGCACCGAAATGGTGAACAGACGCACCTGCCCGAAGCGCTGCGTCAGCCACCCGGTGAGCGGCAGCGATATCGCGTTGGCCACGCCGAACGAGGTGATCACCCAGGTGCCCTGATCGGGCGAGACGCCGAGGTCGCCGGCGATCGCGGGAATCGACACGTTGGCGATCGACGTGTCGAGGACGTTCATGAACGTCGCCAGCGACAAGGCGATCGTACCCAGCACCAACGCCCTGCCGCTCAGCGGCGGCGCCGCGGCGGCCGGCGGCGGCGGAGCAGGGGATCGTGTTGCGTCCGGCATCGCGCATGCCTAAAGCGGGCGGCCGTTCGCGCCCGCTGCCGCGTGTCCGCTCCGGGCAAGCTTGTGCGAAGCCGCCACTTCGCGCGCGGCCTCCGACTGCGCACTGTGCGCCGCCGGCGGCGCCCCGCCGCGCTCGTTGGTGGCGATGATCGCTTTTACGCGCGCATCGGCCACTTCTCCCAGCGAATCGAACACGTCGGTCTCGTACGCCTGCGCCGGCGTCCCGGGCCGCGTCAGCCGGTCGCCACCGCGTTGGCGCGTGTCGACCTCGGCCTGCATCGACAAGCCGATCTGCAGCGGGTGCGCAGCCAGCTCCTGCGGATCGAGCCCGATGCGCACCGGAACGCGCTGCACGATCTTGATCCAGTTGCCTGTCGCATTCTGCGCTGGCAGCAGCGCGAACGCCGAACCGGTGCCAGCGCCGAAGCCGGCAATCGTGCCGTGGTAGACGATCTTGCCTCCGTAGATGTCCGCGTGCAGCGTGACCGCCTGCCCGACGCGCATCGCTGCGAGTTGCGGCTCCTTGAAATTGGCGTCGACCCATACCTGATCGAGCGGAACGATCGCCATCAGCGGCGTGCCGGGGCTCACCCGCTGGCCGAGCTGCACCGCGCGCTTGGCGACGAAGCCGGCCACCGGCGCCGGAAGCGCGGTGCGCGCATAGGCGAGATACGCATCGCGCACGTGCGCGGCGGCATTTTTCACGTCCGGATGATCCTCGATCGTCGTGTGATCGACGCGGGCGCGATTGGCGGCGAACTGCTGCTGCGCGCCCGAGAGTCCCGCGCGCGCGCCGGACACGGCTTCGCGCGCATGCTGCAGCTCTTCGCCCGAGATCGCGCCGGAGCTCGACAGACGCTCGCGGCGCGCCAGGTCGGATTCGGCAGTGGCGAGTTCCGCCTGCCGGATAGCGATCGCGCTTTGCAATTGCGCGCTGGTGGCGAAAAGGCTCCGCACTTCACGCACCGTCCGCGCGAGCTGCGCCTCGGCCTGATCGAGCGCGACCTTGCTGTCGGCCTCATCGAGTCGCACCAGCGTCTGCCCCGCCTTGACGAATTGGGTATCGTCGGCGCCGATCGCTACGACGGTGCCGGAGACCTGCGGCGTGATCTGCACGACGTTGCCGCTGACATAGGCGTCGTCGGTCGATTGCACGTAGCGCAGCGCCAGCGCCCAGTAGAGGCCCCAGACGACGCCGATCACGGCGAAACCGCCGAGCGCGATCGCCAGCCAGCGCTTGCGCCGTCCGCGCAGCGCAGCGGGAGGTGGAGCGGAATTCTGTTCACTCATGATGCGTTCCTTTGTTTTGACTTGGCGGTGCTTTAGCGCAGGTTCGCGATCGGGGCGAATCCGCTTGCCAGACTGTTGTCGACGATTCGAATCACCCGACACGCCGCGCCGGCGCCGCAGTCCGCGCCGGTCGCCGCGACTTGCTCGATCAGTTTTGCCTCGATGACAGCGACCGCAAGCGCCACGACCAGCGCGAAGACGACGCGCGCCGCCCAGCGGCGCCCCGACGCGGGCGGCGGGCAAACGGCGTTGCATTTCGCGTCAAGCGTGTTGCATCGGTCGGTCACGTTATCGTCTTTCGTCGAATCGGCCGCTTTAGCCCGCGATGCCGACGATCGCCGCCGACGCAGGGTCGAAGCCGCCGCCCAGCGCGCGCACGAGTTCGATCGACAGCGTGAGCCGGCGTGCCTGCAATTCCGCGTCGAGGCTTTGCTGCGACAACCATTGCGCCTCGGTCGTCAGCACCTGCAGATAGTTGCCTAGGCCTTCGCGATAGCGCAGCAGCGCGAGGTCGTAGGCTTGGCGGGCCGTGGCGACGGCGAGCGCCTGTTGCGTGCGCTGCTCGTCGATGCTGCGAAACGAGGCGAGCTGGTCGACGACATCGCGCAGCGCATCGGCCAGCATCTGGTTGTATTGCTCGACGGCGATATCGTAGCCGGCGTTCTTTGCCGCAAGATTGCCGCGCAGTCGGCCGGCGTCGAAAATTGGCAGCGTCACCGCGGGGCTGAAGCCTGCCATGCGGCTGGCGCCGCTCAGGAATCCGGCGGCGCCCAGACTCTGCAACCCCACGAACGCCGCCAGATTCACATTCGGATAGAACTCGGCCTTGGCCGAAGCGATATCGTGCGACAGTGCCTCGATCCGAAGGCGTTGCGCGGTCAGGTCGGGACGGCGTCCGAGGAGATCCGCCGGCAGCGCCGAAGGCAGTGCCACCGACGCGCCAGCGCGGGCATCCGGTCGTGCGATCGCGAGACCACGGTCCGGACCCTGCCCGAGCAGCGCCGCGATCTGGTTGCGCGCCAGCTCGATCGCCTCGCGCCATTGCGCGATCTGCTCGCGCGTTGCCGGCAGCACCGATTCCGCCTGCTTGACCTCGAGCAGCGAGTCGACGCCAGCGGCATTGCGATCACGAGTCAGCGCGTAGACCTGATCACGCTGCCTCAACGTTGCCTCCGCGATGTCCTGCCGCAGGTAAGCACGCTGCAGTTGCACGTAGGCACGCGCGATGTTCACCGACAGCGCAAGGCGCGAGGCATAGGCGTCGATCTCGGCGACGCCGGCCGCACCGAGCGCGCTTTCGTAGGCCTCGCGATGCTTGCCCCAGAAATCGATCTCCCACGACAGCGTTGCCTGCAGCTGGTGCAACGTCGCCCAGTCCTGGCCCGGCGGCAACGGTGTCGCGCCGTGTTCGGACGGACGTTCGCGCGTGAGCTCGAAGTCGACGTTGACCTGCGGAAAGAGCGCTGATTGCGCGACGCCGGCCACCGCGAGCGCCTGCCGCGTGCGGGCCTCGGCGACGCGCAAGCTCGGGCTTCCGGTCAGCGCTTCATCGATCAGCTGGTCGAGCTGCGGATCGTTGAGCGATTTCCACCAATCGGACCGCGGCCAGCTCGCCGCGAGCGGCACGCCGGCAAGCGAGCGCTCGGCCGCGAATTCCCCCGCCGTGCGTGGCGTCGCTTGCGTCGACAGGCCGGCAGTGCTGGCGCAACCACCGATCAGGACCGACGCGAGCACGAGGCCCGCGATGCGGAGCGCGTAGGTGTTCATGTCACGACTCTTTCCAGTCTGTGCCGATGCCATCACGCTGGCGCGCGCAACGGGTCGTCGGCATTGGTTCGATGGCGGAAAAGGCACCCGAGTTCGGCCGCTGAAGCGTCGGTCCAGCGGTCTCTGGCAATGGCAAAACGGACATGGGTTTTTCTCTTTGATTGCATTGTGCTTTTGTTGTCACGGCTGAAAATGCCTAGGCAACGTTAAGGACAAAAAAAATCAGGCGTTGGCCAGCATTCTCTTCAAATAGGTTTCCAGTTGCGCGATCTCGTCCCGGCTGAACCCCCGCAAATAGCGATTGAACACAGTGACCGCACTCTCGATCAGCTGGGGATAAACCGCCTTGCCCTCCGCGGTCATCTCGAGGTTGATCCTGCGGCGGTCCGCGGGACAGCGAACCCGCCGAACCAGGCCCTTGCGCTCGAGGCGGTCGATCATGCGGGTCATCGCGCCGGGATCGTACGACACCCCCTTGCAGAGACCCGACGCCGAACCGGTCGGTCCCTCGGCCAAAGTCGCGAGGATCACGTACTGGGCCGCCGTGATGTCCAGGGGTGCCAACTCGCGGTCGAGTGCTTCTACCAACTCCATTTTCACTTGGCTAAGCAGCCGGCCCAAGCCTACCCGCGGCTCGAACGTCTTGGAGTCGTAGATTGCGCTCGTGGCGAGGGAGGACGTTTCCATCAGGCATATCTTAGTTGCCTAGACAATAGTTGTCAAGGCTTTATGCCTGCGGCCAAAGCCGGGCAAAGGGTTATGGCGCTAGCCCTTGATTTGGCTGCGTATTTATGGTGAGGCCGCTGGGCCCGGGCGCGCTTTGGCGCGGTGCAGCATTGCCGGAGTTTGCAGTAGACTGGCGGCGATGAGCTCTTCCGGCCACTACCTGAGGCCCATGCTGGCGCCCGAGTCGCTGGCCCTGATCGGCGCATCGGCGAGGCCCGGGTCTCTGGGCCGCATCGTCTACGAAAACCTGCTTTCTGCGGGCTTCAACGGCGAGCTCTTCGCAGTCAATCCCAATCACGCCGCCGTTCTCGGGCGGCCCGCATTCGCCTCGCTCACCGCGATCGGCAGGCCGGTCGACCTAGCGGTGATCTGCGCACCGCCAACCGCGGTGCCGGCGATCCTCGCGGAAGCGCAGCAGCGGGCGCGCGGCGCCGTCATCCTTTCCGGGGCGCCGACGGCGAAGCCGGCCGACTTTCACCGCTGGCGCCGCGACATCGCGGCGCGCGCCCGCGCCGCGCGTATCCGTGTGCTCGGGCCGGCGAGCTTCGGCGTCATCCGCACCCCCCTTGGACTCAACGCCAGCCACAGCGCCGTCGCAGCGGCGCCGGGCCGTCTGACCTTGATCTCGCAATCGGGCGCCGTCTGCGGTGCGCTGCTCGATTTCGCGCGCACCGCCGGTATGGGATTCGCGTCGGTCGTCGCACTCGGCGCGGTCGCCGACGTCGATTTCGACGAAGTGCTGGAGTTTGCGCTGGCCGATCCCGAGACCGACGGCATCGCGCTGTATATCGAAACGCTGCGCGATGCGCGGAGCTTCCTGTCGGCGCTCCGCGCCGCCGCGCGCACCAAGCCGGTGATTGTGCTCAAGGCGGGCAGGAATCGGGGCGACATGCCGCCCGGCGGCATCGAGCCGGACCGGGTGTTCGAAGCCGCGCTCAAGCGCGCGGGCACGGTCCGCGTCCACACCTATGCGCAGCTCTTCGCCTCGGCGCGCGTGCTGGCCTCGGGGCGCATTCCCCGCAGCAACCGGCTGGCGATCGTCACCAACGGCAGGGGACCGGGGCTGCTGGCGATGGACCGTGCCGCAGAAACCGGCGTCGTGCTCCCCGATTTTTCCGCGGCCACGCGCGCGGCGCTTTCCGCTTTGCTGCCTGCCGAGGCCGATCCCGGCAATCCGGTCGATGTCCGCGGCGAGGCCACACCCGAGCGCTTCGGGGCGGCGGTGCGCGTCGTGCTGGGCGACGCCGAAGTGGACGCCGTCCTCGCCTTGCACGTCCCAGTGCCGGCGGCCCCGCCAGCAGCGACCGCGGTCGCCGTCGCCGCCGCCGCGAAGAGCGCCGCCAAGCCGGTGCTCGCAGCGTGGCTGGGCGTCGTCGATCAGCCGGAGGCTCGCGTCGCGCTGGAATCGGGCGGTATCGCGAATTTCTTCACTCCCGAGATCGCGGTCGATGCCTTTGCCTCGGTCGCCGCGTATCGGCGCAACCAGGAATGGCTGCTCGAAGTGCCCCCGCCGTTGCCCGAACTGAGCGCACCGGACCTGGCGGCGGCCGAAGAGGTGCGTCGGCAGGCGCTCGCGGACGGTCATTCGAGGCTCACCGACACGGAGACCGCGGCGCTGCTCGCCGCCTTCGGCATCCCGGCGGCACCGCTCATTCCCGCGCCGAACGTGGCAACGGCGCGCGCCTTCGCGCGTCGTGTCGGCTATCCGGTCATACTTGAGCGGCAGGGCGACGCGCCGGCCGTTCAAGCGGGTCTGCGCGACGGAAGGATGCTCGAGCGCGCCTGGGACGAGCTAGCGGCAAAGAGCTCCGGCCAGGGACGCCGGAGAGGATTCATCGTGCGCAAGCAGCTCGAATTCGCGATGTCGCAGCAAGTGCGGATCGCCGTGCGCACCGATCGGCTGTTCGGACCGGTGATCGCCTACGGCGCGACGTCGGCGCAGGCGCGCGAGATGGCGCTTATGCTGCCACCGCTCAATCGCCGTCTCGCCGTCGATCTGATCGCCGGCGCGCACATCGCCGGCACGCCGGCCGAAGTGCAGCCGCTGGTCGCGCTGCTGCTCGAAGTCTCGGCGCTGCTCTGTGCGCTGCCCTGGGTCGTCGACATGGAGCTCGATCCGGTCGTCGTCAGCCCGGTCGCGGCGATCGTCGCGCGAGCGCGCGTGAACGTCGACCCGGCGCGGATCCGGCTGGCAGACGGCTACCGGCACATGGCGATACATCCGTACCCGGTCGAGCTGGAGACGAGCCTGCGTTTGCGCTCGGGCAAGACGCTGAAGCTGCGGCCGATCCGGCCCGAGGACGCCGACCTCGAGCGCGCGTTCGTCGCCGGCATGTCAGAGCAAAGCCGCTACCGCCGCTTCATGCAGCACCTGCCGGCGCTGACGCCGCAGATGCTGGCGCGATTCACGCAGGTCGACTACGACCGCGAGCTCGCGCTGATCGCTCTGGCCGGTGATCCGCCCGAAGAAGCAATCGTCGGCGTCGCGCGTTACGTCGGCAACCCCGACCACGAGAGCGCGGAATTCGCGATCGCCGTCGCCGACGCCTGGCACGGCACGGGACTCGGCCAGGCGCTGATGCAGGTGCTGATCGGGTGTGCCAAGCGGCGCGGGTTTCGTCGCCTCGTCGGCGTCGTGCTCGTGAGCAACGAGCCGATGCTCGCGTTGGCGCGGAAGCTGGGCTTCGTCGTCCGGCACGATCCGGACGATCCCGAGCAGGTCATCGCGACGCTGGACCTCGGCGCATAAAAGAAAAACGCCGCGCGCGGGCGGCGTTTTTTGTTGCGAGGCCCCTCGCCGCGGGCTCGCGCCGCGGCCTCCTTGCTGGGCGACGCGAATAACGGGCACGCCGCGTCGGCCGCAAGCGTCGACTCGCCTCGCGCGATCCCCGCGCTTCGCGCGGGGCCCCTCGCCGCGGGCTCGCGCCGCTAGCCCTCGCCTTCGATGAAGCTGCGCAGCTTTTCGGAGCGCGATGGATGGCGGAGCTTGCGCAACGCCTTGGCCTCGATCTGACGAATGCGCTCGCGCGTGACGTCGAACTGCTTGCCGACTTCCTCGAGCGTGTGGTCGG